>DASPXY010000304.1:0-4084 GCA_035637055.1 Gemmataceae bacterium
CGAGAGCAAAAATCGTCAAGAGACGCGGTGCGCCTATTGACTAAAGAGGCCATAGAGCGGTTCGGCCGGGGTCCTTCATTCACGGCGCCAACCGCACGTGCGGGTAGGCCCGGATCAGTCGATCCAGGGTGACCAGCGGGCAATCGTAGTGCCGGGCTGTGGCGACGATCATCTGGTCCGCCGGATCGCGGTGGAAGCTCCCCGGCAGTTGCGTCGAGCCGACCGCCACTTCCGGGCCGAGCGGGAGCAACAACACGGGCGGTTGCAAAGCCTGCCTGAGCCACAGGTCCACCGCGACCGCCAGCTTCAGCCGACCCAACTCGACCAACTTGGCCACCTCCCAGCAAGAAATGGCGCACACTCCCAGCCCGTTTGCCGCCTCGGCATGGATGAAGGCCAGGTAGTCCGGCGGCAGTTGGGTTCCGCCGTCCACCCACCAGACCCAGATATGGGTATCCAGGAGGATCACCTGAGCGCACCCCAATCGGCCTCGGCGACCGGTGCAGTCGGCTGGTCGTAGTGCAGGACCGTGCCCCGAAGCGCGTGGCCGGGAGGGGTCGGGCGGGGGGCCGGGAGAACGATCACCTCGACCGCCTGACCGGCCTGGAACGGAAGGTGGTCAAGCAACAACTTCCCATCCTCCGAGAGGACGGTTTCGATCCGGTGGGCCAGTGTCATCGGCAAAACTCCAGGGGCGACTACTCCCGGGCGAGAAAAGGTGTCAGGGCGACCCGAGAAAAGGTGCACCGAGAAAAGGACCGAGAAAAGGTGTCAGACCGAGAAAAGGTGTCAGGAACCGACCGAGAAAAGGACCGAGAAAAGGTGTCAGGAACCGAACCCACCCTTTTCGACTCCGAGATCGGTTCCTGACACCTTTTCTTGCCCAGGCTGTTGCCCCCATTAGAGATTGCACATGGCCAATTATCTCCGCGTCCGCCTTGCGTGCAATTAGGTGATCGATACGCCTCTGGACTTCAGCATCACCCCGAAGCCAATCAACAATCACTCGTCGGAAGTTCCGTGCAATTCGACCAATCGCCTCATCGAGCGGCATGTGCTCGTCATCTGGGTGGTAAAGGTAATCCCCAAGCATTTGACTCCCTGCAGACCCTCGCTACAGTTGTTGCACTTTATCCATGCCAATTCTTTTTCATGGTTTCCGAGCATACGCGAAGAAACTCTTCTGGACCAGGAGAATAGATGCCGCAAAAGGTGACAGCGTCAGTTCCTTCTTTGTGTTGATATTCGTGTACCGCGTCTGCCACTTTATAGGTCGCATCAGGCGCTTCGGTTCCGACTCCTATACCGCGCAGGTACTCGGAAAGAGAATTATCGGCCGCGGCGTGTAACCATACGGTGTGCCTGTGCGCCAACATCTCTCCGAGCCTCAGACAGTAGACACCAACGTAGGCTAGGTGTTTGCATGGCTTTTCCTGCGCCAAGTCTGGGTTGAAAATAATCTTATCGGCGTCCCAATCGTAGGCGACAATAGAAGAGTTACAATACGGGCATAGTGACTGGTTCTTGATCATCAGGCGCCGCCTTCCTCTCCGCGCTTATCAGTTGCAGTTGCACCCCCGTTTGCAGTCGAACTACTGAATCAGCTAACCGGCGCCGGTCAGCCTATCAGTGCTATGCTGACAGGCGTCTGTCAGCCTACGCAAGTACCTGTTGACAGATCTCGCCGTGCCAGTCAGCAGATCCCGCCGCGCCGGTCAGCCTATCACGGCGCCGGTCAGCAGATCCTGGGAACCGCCTCCCCAACCCGAACGCGCCGGTCAGCAGATCTCGCCTCCCGCCCCCATTGAACCCTGTCCCCCCGGCTCGTCAAGGGTAGCTCGACGATTTTCTTCTTTTTTGACTGCTGGCCGAAAGGCTCTGTCCTCGGCTGAGACCTTGATAAACCCCACGAGAACGCCCTTGTTGCCGCACTCGCGCGTGGTGCGCACCACGAACGCCAGGGCAAGCCCAAGGGGGTGTGTCGGCGTGAGATGATACGAGATGGAAACCGATTGGCCGACACTTCATTCTACGGCCAATCCGGACCGAAGCCAAGGACGACCTGTCTGAGCCCGAAGCGCCAGCGAGGGCGTAGCAGATGCCCTCGCTGGCGCTTCTGGCTCCCAACCGTGTCACGCGGAGCGCCCGACGCATATCTTCTGGAAGTGCGGCACCGTCGTGAACGGCTGAGCCACCGCCTCAATGGCCTCGCCGAGCTGCTGAATCTCCGTGGCGCCGAACACCCCGAGTTTCTTCTGCCGCCCCAGGACGAGATAGCCGATCTGTTCGGGGTCGAGCTTCATCAACCGGCAGCAGGTCGCATCGACCGCCAGCAGGTCAGAGCCCATGATGAGCGCCCCCAGCGGCTTCGGCGTGCCGTTGAGCGGTCCGTCGCCCTCCATGCCGATGATACCATCGACAATCGCCAGATCCGGCGTCCGCGTCAGGGCGATGTCCACGATGCTGTTGTCGATGCCGCGCCAGTGCAGCTCGTTCTTCGGCCAGCCGTAGCAGATACCCGGCAGCGTGCCGAACAGGTTTTTCAGCGACAGCGTCGCCCCCGCCCAGTGGTGCGTCTTGAGCTTCGGCAGTGATATCAGGACTTCGGCGCCTGCTATAGTCTTCGATAGATACAGATGCTCCAGACCCGTGAGTCGGCCGAGGTTCGGCGTCTTGACCGGCTCGTCGTGGTTCAGATCGATGAACGGCACCTTGTAATGCCGCAGCACGTCGCCCAGGCCGCTTGCCGCGACAATGTACTCGACGTTGCGGCAGTGCCCCGGTCCCTCGGCGACGATCACCTCGGCAGCGCCCTCGCGCTGGCACAACTCGATGACCGCGGCGACGACGTTCGGATTGGTGTTGATCACCTTGCCGCGATGATACTCGACCAGGTTCGGCTTGAGGACGACGCGCTTGCCCTTGAGCGGGACGCGCTCGCGGAATTGCTCGTATTGGCGACTTAGTACCCCTGCAAGATCGGCATTGTAGTCGTTGGCGCGTTCGATAAAGACGGGACTCTGCGGCCCGACCGGGCGCAGCGAACCCGCCGCCTTGATCGCCAACCCGCGGAACCACGCCCCGAGTCGCTGCCCCAGCGATTTCTTGCGGAGCACGAACGGCGCCGGCTGGATGGTCTCGGCAGTCTTGCCGTTCACTGCGACGGGCAGGCGGAAGAGGTTGCGCTCACTGGCGGCGAGGGCCAGCGCCGTCAGCGCCTGCCGCAGCGGCGCCGGCCTGACCCAGTTCACGTCGGCGCGCTCGGCGTGAGCTTTCACGATCGCCTCATCGAGACGCGGTAGCAACTCCTCGACCCCGGGCTGCTGACGGTGCGTCTCCAGGGCCAGCTTGATCCAGCAGAGGTGTTCGAGATCATCCGTCGCGGACTGCTTGATGAGGTACTGCACCGCCGCCGCGACCCGTGGGTGATCGTGTCCCTGCAGGGCGAGGAGCATGATCGCAGTCGGGCCGGGAATGGGCTCGGTGATCAGGCCGAGGATGCGGCGATTGCCGTAGTTGATGCCGCCCTCGTCGCTGGCGCGATCCAGCAGCAGACGCAGCCCTTCCTCGACGCGCGGATGATGACTCTGGCCGATGCGGCGCAGCGCCAGGCATGCCCACGCGGTCGGCTCGGCCCACGAGAAATTGCCCTCGGCCCACGGCCAGCCGATGATTTTCAGGTCGATGTCGTGCAGTTCGCCCGCTTCCGGGGCCTCCGGCACACGTCCCTTGAGGCCAAGCAGACGCGCGGCGGTCGGCTTCAGTTCCGCGGTCGGAACACCGAGAACGCTTTGCGCGAACAGGGCCAACGACGTCGGCCATACAGCCTCTTCGCGGCCGCGCTCCAGGCGATAGGTGCTGTCCGGCAGAGCGCAGCGCTGCAACGCCTGGCGGCCCTGGCGGATAGCATCGGCGAAACGGTCGGCCTCCAGCGATAGCGCCAGCAGGGCCAGACAGGTCGGTTCGAGATGCGCGGCCTGTCCGGGGGCATAGCCCCAGCCGCCCTCGGGGTGCGCTTGACTGGCGAGTACGTCCAGATACGAGCTAATTGGTTGCACCTTCAATGGGTCCACGGCATGATCGC
>DASPXY010000305.1:0-3048 GCA_035637055.1 Gemmataceae bacterium
CAAGAAGCACGCCATCGGCCGGCCGCGCCTGGCGCTGACCACCGCGCGGTTGCCTGCCGCCCTCGACGGCGAGGCCATGCCGGAGGCGTTGTACGTGGCCGTCCAGGGGCCCGTCCTGGACCCCTCGCGGGAATGGCCTGCGGCGCGGTGGCTGGCCTTGCTGAAGTGGTACCGGACCCGCGACCCGCAGTGGCAGCAGTTGAACCGGGCGGTAAGCGAACACGCGCGGCAGGAGCCGAAGCCGGCCGTGGCCAAGGTGCTGATCGCCAGCGAGGGCGTGCCGCCGCTGCGCATGCACAGCCAGGGGGCCGACTTCTTCGAGAAGACCTATTTCCTCAAACGCGGCGACGTCGATCAGAAGGACGGCGAGGCGCCCCAGGGATTCCTGCAGGTGCTGACGCGCCATCCCGACCAGGAAAAACACTGGCAGACGGCGCCGCCGCCGGGCTGGCGCACCTCCTATCGCCGCCGCGCCCTCGCCGAGTGGATCACCGATACGGAACACGGCGCCGGCGGTCTGCTGGCGCGGGTGATCGTCAATCGCTTGTGGCAGCATCATCTGGGCCGCGGCATCGTCGCCACTCCGAGCGACTTCGGCGAGCAGGGCGAACCGCCATCGCACCCCGAACTGCTGGAGTACCTGGCCCGCGAACTCGTCAAGAACGGCTGGCGGCTGCGGCCCATTCACAAACTGATCATGACGAGCGCCGTCTATCAGCAGAGCGGCCAGCGCGACCCGATCAAGGTGAAAGCGGATAGCGAAAATCGTCTTTTCTGGCACCGGCCGCGGCAGCGTCTGGAGGCCGAGATCATCCGTGACACGATGCTGGCGGTGAGCGGCAGCCTGGACGAGCGCCCGTTCGGGCCAGGGACGCTCGACCCCAACCACAAACGGCGGTCGATTTACTTCTTCGTCAAGCGCAGCAAGCTCGTGCCGTCGATGGTGTTGTTCGACGCTCCCGATGCGCTGCAGGGGATGGACCGCCGCCCGACAACGACCGTGGCGCCGCAGGCGCTGCTCGTGCTCAACGGTCCAACGGTGCGCGGCTGCGCCGAGAGTTTTGCCCGTCGCGTGGCTCCGCAGGAACGCACCCCGCTACCCGACGCCGTCCGCGCCGGCTATCAGATCGCCCTCGGGCGCCAGCCGACGGCGGCGGAGCTGGCGGATGCCGTGCAATTCCTGCGGGAACAGGCAGAGTCGTACCGGGCCGACCGCCGGGCCGACGCGCGGCAACAGGCGCTGGCGGACTTTTGTCAGGTGCTCCTGGGGCTGAACGAGTTCATTTACGTTGATTAGACGCGAAGCGGGAGAGGAAGCCGATGCTGACCTATAAAGCCATGTACAAGTACATCGCTGAGGGAGTCCACGCCGAGGTTCTCGATTTTCCCGGTGCGATCTCCTTCGGGGCCGACCTCGCGGAGGCGCGCCGGATGCTGGCGAGCGCCTTGGTGGACATGGCAGAGACGAACTTGCTGCGCGGCGAACCGTTGCCCATTCCCGATCCGAAATGCACGGATTCCGAGGCAGATCTGGAGGAACCGATTCACCTCCTGTTAACGGCGGCCTCTCGGGTCGCCCTGGTGCCTCAGGGCAGTGCTCCATGAAACGGCGCGACTTCCTCGAGCACCTGCGGCGACACGGCTGTCGCTTCGTCCGCGAAGGAAGCGATCATTCCATCTGGGAGAACCCGGCCAACAACCACCGCAGCGCGCTTCCCAGACACCGGGAGATCCCAGACTACACCGCCCGGCGGATCTGCCGGCAACTCGGCATCCCTCCTCCGTGACAATGGGCGGAATGACAACCGAGGGACACATGAGCTACGACCTGTACCTCTACCGCCGCGAGGGGGCCAAGCCTCTGAAGAAGAAGGGCTTCCAGGACTATTTCAAGGGGCGCACCAACTTCACGTTGAAGGGCATCCAGGCTCACTACCACAACGAGAAGACGGGGGTGTACTTCACCTTCGACTACAACGACGGCAAAGGCAAGGACAGCGATCCGGAGGATCCGCACGCAGTCCATGAGCACATCTATCTCAATGTGAACTACTTCCGGCCGCACATCTTCGGCCTGGAGGTGGAACGGATCCTGACCGCGCTGGTGAAGGATCTGGATCTGGTGGTGTCCGACCCGCAGAACGAGGGCATGGGCGACGGCGAGTACACCCCCGAAGGGTTCCTCCGCGGCTGGAACGCCGGCAATCGCTTCGGGCATCAAGCCTATCTCGCGATGGAGCAGAAAGGCGAGACGCTCATCCCTCAGCATCACGTCCTGCCCGCGAAGACACTCCGCGCATGCTGGGAGTGGACCTACGGCATCGACGCCTTGTACGAGCATTTCCACGCTGACGATATCGACGTGTTCATTCCCCGCGTGATGTATGCGCTGTGCGACGGCAAACTTCAGACGCTGTGTGTCTGGCCGCAGTTGATCCCCATGGCACTGCCGGTGGTTGATCTCGTCCTGGTGATGCGCAACGAGTTGCCGAAGCGTTTCGCGAAGGGCGTGGACCCGGCGAACGCCGTGGTGCCGTGGAAGGAGGTTCGCAAGGCGGCGTCGGCCTTCGAGGTGATCTCCGGCAAAAAAGCGCCCGGCCTGAAGTACCTGCTGCTGGACTACGGGAAGGCGGAGAACGCGCCTCCGGAACTGGTCGAATTCGTCCGCAGATTGCCGGCGTTCAGCGGCCAGCTCCAGTTAATTGCGACCGATCAGATCCTCGATGAGGAGTTGGTGCGCGAGTGCGCCCCGAAGCCGCGGGAGTGAGCAGCAGTGGAAAGAGTTCGCGGACAAAACTCCGGGCGGTTCGGCAGACGGCAGGGATAACCCCGCCGCTCGTTCTCCCCTTTTCCGCTTGTCGGGGGGGATTTAGAATCAAACCGGCGCTCAATGGAGCACTCGTATCGCAGGAGGCGTTCCCCATGCCCTGGATCATCGGCATCGACGAAGCCGGCTACGGCCCCAACCTCGGGCCGTTCGTGATGACCTCCGTCGCCTGTCACGTCCCCGCAGAGCAGGCCAATCTCTGGGAGATCCTGCAACCCGTG
>DASPXY010000306.1:0-4897 GCA_035637055.1 Gemmataceae bacterium
CGCTGCTCGACGAGGGCGAGGGTCTGCTCCATCGGTACGTCGTGGCGACGGGCCACCCACAGGGCCATGATGGCGAACTGCGTGTTCGAGTTGTCGTCGCGGCCGGCGGGGGCGAGTTGCGCCTTTTTCCCCTTCCCTCCCTTCTGCGCGATGGGCAAGTTGCGCAGATTGGGCGGCAGGAAATCGGGCCGCGCCTTCTCGACCTTCGGCGGGATTTTCACGGTCTTGAGCGGTTCGCCGGGCTTGGCCTGCGGGGCCGGCGCGGGTTTGGCGCCGTCTCCGGCTGGACTATTCGGCTGCACGGGCACGCCCAGTTTCTGCTCCGTCTTCGGCCGGGCGGGGTCGCCCTTGCCGGGGATGGCCTCCGGCAGCGTGCCGGGCTGCTTCTTGCCGAGCGGATCGGTCAGGGTTCCCGGTTGCGTCTTGCCGAGGGGATCGGTCAACGGGTTCGGATCATTCTTGCCGAGTGGATCGGGCAAGGTGCCGGGAGCTTTTCCGGCGAGCGGGTCGGGCAAGCGTTGCGGGCGGTTCTGTTGCAAGAAGGTTAGCAGGTGTTTCTCGTCCGGCGTCGACAGAATGGGACAGTTGTAGTCCCAACCGCCGGCCGAGTTCTGTCCGGCCACGAGGCGGAGGGCCAATGTCTGGATTAGTTTTTTGTCCTGCGGGTCGCCCAGACGGTCCAGGAAGAGAACCGCCAGCGAGAGCTGATAAGTGTGGGTCAGGGTGACGGAGCGGGCGCGCACGAACTGGGCGGCTTTCTGCACCGCGGAGTCTTTCGGGGCCTCACCGCATTCGAGCAAGGTCAGGCCGGGTAAAGCAGCATAGCCGACCGGATGGGCGCCGGTGTCCCATGTGCCGTTGCCGAACTGACTGTTGCGCAGGTACTTGACGCCGTGGTCGATGGCCTCATTGACGCGCTGCTGTTCTGCTGGCGGCAGGCTCGACACGTTCACGGGGACGCCGCCCTTGACCTCCACGACTGGTGGGATCGCCGGCGGAGGAGTGGAGCCGCCTTTCTTCCGCTTCGGAGTTCCCGGCTTCGGTTCCTCCAGCGCCGGGGGTTCTGGCGGCGCTGGCTCTGGGACAGGCACAGGGACGACCTGCTGGGGAGGCGCTGGCGCAGTCTGCTGGGCATTGACCGCGGGGGACGGATTGACCGCGACCGCCTGCGTTTCCGCTTCGGGCATCCCGCCGCCAAAACAACAGAGGGCCAGGACGACCCCCGTGCCGACGAACAGGAGCGCACCACCCACGATCAGGGTGAGGATGAGGCCGCGGTTTTGCGGGGCGCGGGGTGGTGGCGCGAAGGGCTTCGCCTGAAGGATCGGTGTTGCGGCGCGCTGGGCTGCCGGAGGAAGGGCAGGTTTGGGTTGACAGGCAGGCACAGGCAACGGCGGCGGGGCGAAGGGGGCGGCGACGAGAACGGCGGGCTTCCGCATTGGTGTTGAACCGCCCATCTCCGGAACTGTCTTGAGCGCGACCTCCGGCTGGGTTTCCGGCGCTGACGCCACAGCGACACCGTTGGCTGTGACGGTGAATGGGGCGCCACACTTGAGGCACGCGATCCGCTTGCCGGGCGGAACCGCCTCGGAGGACTGCAGGACGCTGCGGCACCGAGGACAGGCGACCTTGGTCGGCATCATGAGACACCGTCGGGGTAAAAAGGAGAGCTTTGGGCGCTTGCGCACGCCGCCAGGCCCCACAAATACAACGCGCATCGGCGGCGATTCGTTGGCGCCGGAAGCCCACGGGCGGCCACCCAAGGGTGTGGACTCGGCGCTCTTACTCCCCAACGTACGGCAACAGGGCCATGAAGCGCGCGCGTTTGACAGCGTCCTTGACGGCGCGCTGGAAAGCGGCGCAATTACCGCTGCGTTTGCGGCTGAAGAGTTTGCCCTGGCTCGTACACAGCTTTTTGAGGCCCTGTACGTCCTTGTAATCGACGAACACAGGGCGGGGACAACCTTCTTTGGTGCAGAACCGGCAGCGGTTTTTACGGCCTCGTCCGAGCTTCTTGCGAACCATCGATACCTCGCGGAAACCTCAAAAAAGGAGGACCACTCGCAAGCCCACGGCAGGCGTCTCTTCGCCCGGGGTGGGTTTGCGGTGAACGGCCTGGAAAATGTTAGGTTAGTGCGCGCTTGGGAGGGTGTCAACGGGACAGGGGTGGAAAGAAAGAACCCGCTTGCGGGTTAGCACACGGGGCGCTAACCCGCAAGCGGGTTCGGTTCGGAAGATCGCGAGCGGACTGGATGCGCCTACATGCCGATTTCCTTCTTGACGTTCGTGTACCAGTTGCTGAACCAGCCCTTCGAGGTCTTGTAGGCGTTGTCCTCGATGACCTGGACAATCATGCGCTTGACCTGGATGTCGCTGCGCTTGCCCTGGGTGCGCTTCTTGCACATGGCGATGGCATCGTTGAACTCTTTCTCATCGATTTTGCCGTCGTTACCGGCCATCGTATCGAGGAAATCCTTCATTTCCGAGAGAACCTTGCTCTCGAGGACGTAGCCTTGCGCCTCGCACACCTGCGCCAGCGCCGCCCGCGCGCCGTCAACGCCGACGCCCTGCTGCAGCGCGATCTGCAGGATTTCGCGCTCTTCGTTCTTGTCGATGTACTTGTCGTCGAAGGCACGGAGTTTGACTTCCTCGACGAACCGCTTTTTCACCGAATCGATATCCATGGCCGACTCCTTTGGGAATGAGAGGAACGAGTTTCTTCGGGGTATCTGGTTTGAGGTCTATGGGATGGTCCCACGCTTTGCACCCGCAAGCGTCAGTCACCAGGTATTTCGTCGGCAGTCGGGATTTCTTTGACAAAATCTGGCTTGATTATAACCCGACAGGACGTGCGGTCAATGTCGCAGGCACGGAAAGGGGGTGGCGGGTGACGGGTGGCGGGAGAACCAGAGGGGTCTTCTTCGACAAGTGACAACCCGCCGTCACTCGCGATGGTCAGCCTTGCCCCTGGCCGGTTCCGAGAATGGTAGCGATCTTGACGATCAGAAGGCTTGAGCACGAAAGGCGAAAGGGGGAAGATGGCCCCAGCGCTCGGGTGCGCCTTCGAGGGAGCGCACTCTTGCGATGAGCCGGCAATCTGACCTAATCTGGAAAGGCAAACGCTGTGAGGAGGTCGCGAACGCCCACGCGTTGCACGGAACCCGGCCACCGCAGAGAGGCTTCCATGACATCCCCTCGAATGGCTCGCGTGGTGCTGCTCGCGCTGCTTGGCTGCTCCGCCTTCTTGCCTCCGCCGCAACTTGCAAACGTCGGCGCCGCTCCGTGGCCGCCCTGCGTTGAGCCGGAGTCGCCCCTCGCTTTCCCTGCGCCGCCTGCCATCCCCCTGGAACCGCCGCTCCAGAGCGCCGGTCCGGTCGAGCCACCCGTGCCGAGGGTGGCTTTGCGAGTACGCGTCATTGCCGCCTCGGCGCCGGAGCAGGAAATCGAGTATCGTATCTGCGTTCACAACACCTCTCTGGCGGCCGCTCATCATGTCCTCGTGCGCAATCCCCTGCCGGCCAACGCCCGCTTCGTCCGTGCGGTCCCTGAGCCGTCCGCCCACGCGCCGGAACTGCAATGGCTGTTCGGCACGTTGCCGCCCGGCATCTGCCGCGAGATTGTGCTGGTTCTCGCACCGACCGACGCCAACGACGTCAACAACTGCGCCCGCGTGCAGTTCGAGCACGGCCAGTGCGTCACCACGCGGATCGTGCGTTCGATCCCCGTGCCGAGCCTGCCGATGCCTGGTGCGCCCCTTGGAAAAGAACCCGCGCCGGGTGTGCCGCCGCAGAGCAAGGAACCCCCGCTCGGCAAACAACCCTCAGGGGAAGAACCGGGCAGGCTTGTCCCCACACCGAAGGCAGGCGAAGCGAAACTCCGACTGACCATCACCGGGCCGAAGCAGCAGTATGCCAATTTACCGGCGAGATACCAACTCACCGTCAGCAACCCCGGAACGGCGACAGCGACCGGCGTGGTGGTCGCCAACCCACTGCCGGCCGGCATGACCCTGGTCAACGCAAGCGTCGGCAGCCGCGTCCAGGCCGAGCAGGTGACCTGGGTTCTCGGTAACCTGGAGGCGGGCGGCAGCCGCACCGTGCAGATCGTTCTGCGCACCCGCCAGGCGGGTGAGATTTGCAACCGAGCCACGGCGTTTGCCGATGGGAGTCTGATGGACGAAGCCGCGTTCTGCACCGACTTCAAGGGCGTCTCGGCGCTGTCGCTCGACGTGGACGACACCGTTGACCCGGTGCCTGTCGGCAAGGAAACTCGTTACATCATCGTGGTGACAAATCAGGGGACCGCAGCGGTCGCGAATGTCCGCGTTCAGGCAGTGGTGCCGCCGGAGATGGAGTTGCTGCAAGCGACGGGGGCCTCGGAACCGCCGCCGCCGGACAAATTGCCGAAGGCGACCGCGGCAGGGCAGGCGCTGCCGTTCGCCCCGCTCCAGTCGTTGGCGCCAGGCGCAAAGGCGACCTACGAGGTATCCGTTCGGGCGCTGCGGGCGGGGGATGTGCGGTTCAAGGTGGAGATGAGCGCCGACGCGCTGGAGGCTGGTCCCGTCCGGGTGGAGGAGAGCACACGAGTCTTCGCTGTCGAGGAACCGAAGGCGCCACCATAATGTAAACACCCGCTTGCGGGTTAGCATTGGGTGCTAACCCGCAAGCGGGTGCGGTGGCTCGCACGGGCTTTCAGTGGCGACTAACCGCCCTTGCCTTTCTTGCCGCCCTTCTGGCGCGGAGAGTCCTCGCCGCTGCCGCCGCCTTTCTTGCCGAAGTTTCCCTTGCCGAAGCCTCCCTTGCCGAACATCCCCTGGAACTGGCTGGGGTCAAAGTTGCCGGGCATATTGGGGATCGGGAAATTGCCCATCGCGCCCTTGCCGCCCTTGCCGCCCTTG
>DASPXY010000307.1:0-3135 GCA_035637055.1 Gemmataceae bacterium
TCACCTACGTGGGCGCGTATTTGCGACATCCGTGCCAGACATGATGTCCTTGAAAAGACTGACCTCACGGGCGATGCGGGCATCCGGAGGAGACGATGGCTGACCACGAGCCGACGAAAGTGGGCACGCCCGGCGCGGCGGGCTAGGCCTTCCGGCGGCTGAGCTCCCCTACGGTTGGGGCCGGGGCGATGGAGTTACGGGGTAATAAGGTGGGGCCAGCCCGGCGTGTCGGTGGCCAGGGCCAAGCGATTGCCGGGGCTCTTGGCTGCGAGAGCGATCAGCGGACGAACAGGACGGTTGTGTGGGGCGCGTCCAGGCTACGAGAGCGACGCTCGGCCCGGCGACGCTCGCTGGATGGGTCGACAGCTTGGCCGCGTCGCCGCTCCGCCACGCGCCGATCGACGATCATCTGACAGTCTGGCACGTCGGCGAAACAACCGGCCAGCAGCTCACACTCCGAGGTTCGGCCTCTAGGCACGATCAGCAGCACTGGAGCCATTACTCACCTCGAGATTCGGCGAAAGGCCAGCAAGGTGCGCACCGGAAGACTGCCAGCCTCCTCTTATGCAATTCTTGATATGCAATTCTTGCTCACGCAAGTTCAGTGCCCAGTGCCGGAAGTCGTGACGGCGCCTGGATACGTCGGCCCACCGTGAGCAAAAGGAAACGAAGTTGCGGGATTATTGCAAGAGATGACACGATAGTGGCTCCACGAGGGAGGAGGCCCAACGGCCAGTGGCTGACGCGTCAGTTATCTTAGTCTGTACACATTCCACGCCAACCCCCATGACGCTTCCACGCCTTGGTTGAATTTCGACGTAGAGGCTATTTTATCATTGTTTTTCTACGTGATAAGTCTAGATTTCGACTCATTGCCATTGTATAGTGTTTTCGACGAAGAAGTAGCCTTTAAGGCAATATTTCTATCAACGACAGAGTTTTCGACGTATGAAGCTTGAAGCCGCCTCCACCACGGTCTTCCAAGAGATGCTGGTCCCTGCCCGCGCCAGGCTCGCCGGCCTGGCCGCTCTCGTTCACGGGCTGGGCATCCCCGCGCCCGTGCGACAGCCAAGCTGCGCCTCCGAGCAGTATGTCAGCGGCAGCCGCCGGCAGGAGGGACCCTGGACAGTCTTCGACAAGCGCTACTGGCCCGGGGAGGACGTCGCCGATCACCTGACCTTTGCCCTCCGCCACGAGGACGTCGACCTCCTGATCCTGAAGCGTGTGTTCGACGCCGTTCCCCAGGCCGAGCTGGAAGCCTTCGTCCGGGCGGCACCTACCAGCGTCCCCGTCCGCCGCGCCTGGTTTCTTTTCGAGGTGCTGACGGGCCGCATGCTCGACGCCGACGATGCGCCCCGCGGCGCGGCGGTCGATCTTCTCGACCCCGAGACCTACTTCACAGGCAAGCCGCGACTCTCGCGGCGCCACCGGGTGCGCGACAATCTTCTCGGCACCGGGCGCTTCTGTCCGGTGATCCGGCGCACCAAGGCGCTGACGCAATTCGTCGCGCTCGACCTTGCCGGCAAGGCCCGCGAGACCGTCAGCCGCACCGCCGCGCATCTCATCGCGCGCGCCGCCAGTTTCTTGCTCCTCGCAGACAGCCGCGCCAGCTTCGCGATCGAGAACGAGCGCCCGCCGCGCAACCGGCTCGAGCGTTGGGCCCGCGCGGTCCAGCAGGCCGGCAGGAACCCGCTTTCGTTCGACGAAATAATCCGCCTGCACCGCGTCCTTATCGAGGACACCCGATTCGTGCAGGCCGGCCTGCGGCCGGACGGCGTCTTCCTGGGTGAGCGGGATTACAACGGCGATCCGCTGCCCGAATTCATCGGCGCTCGGCCCGATGACCTGGCGGACCTCATGGCCGGCCTGCTCGAGGCGAATGACCGGATGCACGCTGACGAAGTTGACGCGGTCTTGAAGGCCGCCGCCACCGCGTTCGGATTTGTCTATATCCACCCGTTCCAGGACGGCAACGGCCGGATGCACCGGTGCCTGATCCACCACGTCCTCGCGGAGCGCAAATTCACACCGCCGGGAATGGTGTTCCCGGTCTCGTCCGTCATGCTCGATCGGATCGACGACTACCGCGCGACGCTGGAGCGGCACTCCGCCCCGCTGATGCCCTTCACCGAATGGCGGCCGACACCGGAGCGCAATGTCGAGGTGCTGAACGCGACCGCCGATCTGTACCGCTACTTCGATTGCACGGAACACGCGGAGTTCCTGTATGAGTGCGTCGGCCGCACCGTCGAACAGGATCTGCCGCGTGAGATCGACTACCTGCGCCGCCACGACGAAGCCATCCGCCGCATCATGGACGCCGTTGAGATGCCGGACAGGGTTGCGAAGGATCTCGTGATGTTCGTCCGCCAGAATAAAGGAACGCTGGCGAAGAACCGGCGCGAGCATGAATTCAAAGAGCTCACGGACGACGAAGTAACGCTGCTCGAGCGAATCGTCCGCGACGCCTTCCACGGTTTCGACGAGGCCGGTGGCGCGCCAGGCGCCGCGGCGAAGAAGTGATCTGCGCCGCGCGCTGACCTCAGCGAAGTAGGCCGAACCTGCAACACCGCGATCATGTGCCTATGCACCGCGGCGCTCCGCCGCTGGCAGGATGCAGTTCGCGTGCTGTCAGAGTGGTGGCGCACGGCCGGGCTGGCATTCAGCACTACGCGGTTAGATTAGTCGCGATGTGTCTGAGGGGGCGGGTTGGCCGGCCTCTCGCTCGAAGCCTATAGAAGGCGGCCTAGCCAGGCCACATCGAGGCGAGCGGCCAGCTGCCTCCAGCGCGAGGCAGCGTTGCCCCGGGGCGGGTGCGGCTGTATCAGGAAGAATCGGACGACGAATGACGCGCTCCGAAAGAAGGGCAGGATCCTCACCTTCCGTAGCGATCAAGAAGAGAGTGACTTTTGGGCGCGCCACAGCGCGCAGGAGTTTGCCAGGGATTATACGGATCTCGAGATTGAGATTGGACCACCCCCCACCGCACGGAACAGATCGTCCTCCGTCTCTATAAGTAGGACCTCGAGGTTCTCCGCTTGACCCCATGTCCCAATTTGCATACCATCGTGGTATGCCTGGCGCCAGGGTTCACTGGACGCTAGTCTTTACGGCGGCCAGCCTTGAGCACCTGGC
>DASPXY010000308.1:0-5861 GCA_035637055.1 Gemmataceae bacterium
TTGAACAGCACGCGGCCCACTGTCGTGCGGACCAGGCCGTTCGGCTTGCGCGGCAGTTCCTCGGCGCGGGGGTTGCCCTTCTCGTCCTTCACCTCGCCGATGACGCGCTTGCTGATCGGCAGCCGCACCTGAACGCGGGCATGGACGCCAACCTTCTTCTGGGCGAAGGCCATGAAGACCTCGTCCGGCGAGGCGAAGATCATGCCCTCGCCCTTGAGATCGTCCGGCCGCACCGCGTCCTTCTTGAATTTGGCCCGGTCCTCGTCGCTGACGTGGCGGGTGTCAAATGCCGCCAGCGGATCGGCGGTGAGGTAGTAGCAACCCATCACGATATCCTGCGACGGGCTGATAATCGGCTGGCCGTTCGCCGGGCTGAAGATGTTGTTGGTGGACATCATCAGCACGGTGGCCTCGACCTGGGCCTCGATCGACAGCGGCAGGTGGACGGCCATTTGATCCCCGTCGAAGTCGGCGTTGAAGCCCTTGCAGACCAGCGGGTGGATGCGGATCGCGTTGCCCTCGATCAGCACCGGCTCGAATGCCTGGATGCCCATGCGGTGCAGCGTCGGCGCCCGGTTGAGCAGCACCGGGTGGTTCTTGATGACCTCTTCGAGGATATCCCAGACCTCGTCGGCCTTGCGTTCGAGCATCTTCTTGGCCGACTTGATCGTATCGGCGTGGCCCAGCTCCTTGAGGCGGCGGATGATGAACGGCTGGAACAACTCCAGGGCGATCTTCTTGGGCAGACCGCACTGGTGCAGTTTCAACTCGGGGCCGACGACGATCACCGATCGGGCCGAGTAATCGACGCGCTTGCCGAGCAGGTTCTCGCGGAAGCGGCCCTGCTTGCCCTTGATCATGTCGGTCAAGGACTTCAGCGGGCGATTGCTGGACCCAAGCACGGGCCGCTTGCAGCGGTTGTTGTCGAAGAGGGCATCGACGGACTGCTGCAACATGCGCTTCTCGTTGCGGATGATGACCTCGGGAGCGTTGAGGTCCACCAGCTTCTTGAGGCGGTTGTTGCGGTTGATAATGCGCCGATAGAGATCATTAAGATCGCTTGTGGCGAAATTGCCCGAGTCGAGCAGCACGAGCGGGCGCAGGTCGGGCGGGATGACCGGGATGCACTCCAGGACCATCCACTCCGGCTTGTTCTGCGGTCCGCCGAGGCCCGAATCGCGCAGCGATTCGACCACTTTCAGGCGCTTGGTCAGGTCGCGCTGCTTCTGCCGCGACGGCTTGGTCTTCTCGCTCTCGGCCTTGAGGCGGTCGCGCAAGTCGTGCGACAGTTCGACGAGATCGAGGTTTACGAGGAGTTTCTTGACCGCCTCGGCGCCCATGTCGGCCTCGAAGTTTTCGCCGTACTCTTCGCGAGCCTTGCGGTAGTCGTCCTCGGTCAGGAGCTGGCGTTCCTTGAGCTTGGGGCACTCGCCGGGTTTGCCCGCGTTGACGACGACGTAATCCTGGAAGTAGATGATCTTTTCCAGGCTGGTCGTCTTCATGTCGAGCAGCGTGCCGAGGCGCGACGGCATCGCCTTGAAGAACCAGATATGGACGACCGGCGCGGCCAGTTCGATGTGGCCCATGCGTTTGCGACGGACGCGGCTATGGGTCACCTTGACGCCGCAGCGATCGCAGATCATCCCTTTATATTTCATCCCGCGGTACTTGCCGCAGGCGCACTCCCAGTCTTTTTCCGGCCCGAAGATGCGTTCGCAGAACAGGCCGTCCTTCTCCGGGCGGTAGGTGCGGTAGTTGATGGTCTCGGGTTTCTTGACCTCGCCGAACGACCAGCTGCGGATATCGTGGGGGCTGGCCAGGCTGATGCGGACCGCCCCGTAATCGTTGATCCGGTCGTAATTGGCTTCACCCGTACTCATCGTCGCCCTCCCTTCAAGAAAACTCTGTTTCGAGTTTTTGGAATCAAATCAAGCAGTGGCTTGCAACGCCACAACAGCGTCGCTAAACGGCCCCGGAGACCTGCCCCGTCTGCCGTTCCCTGCCGGGCAAGACGCCTTCCAAGAGCCGCTGTCGGTTGTAGTGTGCGACCATGGTCCACATGGACTCCTCGTCATAAAAAATGATCGTGGCGTACCCCTCATCACCTGTGGGGTCCGGAAGCCACGCGGCAAACAGGTCATTTTTCAGGTTCCCGACATCCAGCCCGGCGTGGAGGCAGAGTTCCCGAACACGAACCCATTCGCCGGTACCCTTGCTGATCAGCAAATGCACGGGAAATGCCTCCCATTGCTTCAGGCTGACCAGGTCCGCGCAGCAATTGTTCAAATGCGTGAGTTCTTCGTCTTCCATTGCAGCCACCCGCGCGGGCTCGGCAGACGGCGGGGATAAACCCCGCCGCTCGTTTAGGGTCTGACGAGCCGCCGGGTTTATCCCGGCGGTTTTGTTCGGTAACTCTGAGGCCCATCGTTCCCGCAGTGAGCCGGTCAAATCCGTTTCTTCTCCAGCTGCATGTTCAGGCCCAGGCCGCGGATCTCGTTGGTCAACACGTCGAAGCTCGCCGGCGTGCCGGCCTCCAGCGTGTTCTCGCCCTTGACCATCGATTCATAGATCTTGGTACGGCCCTCCACATCGTCCGACTTGACGGTCAGCAATTCCTGCAAGACGTAGGCGGCGCCGTAGGCTTCCAGCGCCCACACTTCCATTTCGCCGAAGCGCTGCCCGCCGAACCGCGCCTTGCCGCCGAGCGGTTGCTGCGTGATCAGCGAGTACGGGCCGGTCGCCCGCGCATGCACCTTGTCATCGACGAGGTGATGCAACTTCAGCATGTAGATGTAACCGACCGTCACCGGCTGCTCGAAGCGCTCGCCGGTGCGGCCGTCGTACAGATAGGTCTTGCCGCTCTCCGGAATGCCCGCCTCCTTGAGCGACGCCCGCAGTTCCTCCTCACTTGCACCGTCGAAGACGGGCGTGATGGCCTTGAAGCCGAGGCGCTGCGCCGCCCAGCCCAGGTGCGTCTCCAGAATCTGGCCGACGTTCATACGGCTCGGCACACCCAGCGGGTTGAGCAAGATATCAACCGGCGTCCCGTCGGCAAGGAACGGCATGTCCTCCTCGGGCAGCACCTTCGAGATCACGCCCTTGTTGCCGTGCCGACCGGCCATCTTGTCGCCGACCGAGATGACGCGCTTCGTGGCAACGTAGACTTTCACCATCTGCTGCACGCCGCTGGGCAGCTCGTCGCCGCGCTTCAGCGAGTTCAGCTTGCGCTCCTTCTCATCGACCAGGAACAGGATGCGCTCGTGGTGCTTGCCGTAGATTTCGCGGACCTTTTCGAGCTTGTCCGGCGAGCGCACGTCCAGGTTTTCGAGCCGGAACGCGGACGCCGTCTCCGCCAGCGCGCGATCGTCCTTATCGACGTTGGCGCTCTTGAGTTCGCGCTTCTCCAGCACGGTGCCGAGTTCGCCGATCATCGAGCGGTACTGGTCGGCGATCTGCTTGTTAAAGCGATTTTCGACCTCTTTTTGCTCCTTATCAAAAGCCTTGCGCTCCTCCTCCGTCATCGACGCCCGGCGGCTGAAACGCTGCGTGTCGATGACGATGCCTTCGACGCCCGACGGCACTTCCAGGCTGTCGTTCTTGACGTCCTCGCCGGCGCGGCCGAAGATCGCGTGCAGCAGCTTTTCCTCGGGCGTCAGTTCGCTCTTGGACTTGGGCGAAACCTTGCCCACGAGGATGTCGCCGGGGTTGACGAACGTGCCGATGCGGACGATGCCGTTGTCGTCGAGGTTGTTCAGCGCCTTGGGCGAGACGTTCGGAATGTCGCGCGTGAACTCCTCCTTGCCGAGCTTCGTCTCGCGAATTTCGATCTCGAACTCCTCGATGTGGATCGAGGTGTAGGTGTCCTCCTTGACGAGCTTCTCGCTGATGATGATGGCGTCCTCGAAGTTGTAACCGTCCCACGCCATGAACGCGACGAGGACGTTGCGGCCGAGGGCCAGTTCGCCCTGCTTCGTCGCGGCGCCGTCGGCGAGGATCTGCCCCTTCTTGACCTTCTGGCCCATCTTGATGATTGGCCGCTGATTGAGGCAGGTCCGCTCGTTCAGGCCGACGAACTTGCGCAGCAGGTACTCGCGCTCATCGACCTTGATGCGCTCGGCATCGACATAGGTGATGGTGCCTTCCTTCTCGGCGCGGACCACCATGCCGCTGTTCCTGGCGACCTCCCGCTCCAACCCGGTCGAGACCAGCGGCGGCTCGGTGATCAGCAGCGGCACCGCCTGGCGCTGCATGTTCGAGCCCATCAGGGCGCGGTTGGCGTCGTCGTGCTCCAGGAACGGGATCAGCCCTGCCGACACACCGACCATCTGCTTCGGCGAGATGTCGATGTACTGCAGCTTGTCGGTGTTCACGCTCGTGAAGTCGCCGCCGAAGCGGGCGATGACGCGATCGTGGCTGAGCTTGCCGTTCTCCGACGGCGTATCGGCCGGCGCCAGGTACGCCTGCGATTCCTCATCGGCGCGGAGCTGATGCACCTCCTCGGTCAGCTTGCGGTTGTTGATCTTGCGATACGGCGTGATGAGGAAGCCGTATTCATCGACACCCGCATAGATCGACAAACTCGAAATCAGGCCGATGTTCGTGCCCTCGGGCGTCTCGATGGGGCAGATGCGGCCGTAGTGCGAGATATGGACGTCGCGCACCTCGAAGCCAGCCCGCTTGCGGTTCAGACCGCCGGGACCAAGCGCCGACAGCCGCCGCTCGTGCGTCAGCTGCGCCAGCGGGTTCGTCTGATCGACGACCTGGCTCAACTCGCCGCGGCCGAAGAAATACTCGATGGCGGCGCTGATGCTCTTCGGGTTGATAAGCGTGCGCGGCGTCATGTCCTGCTGGTCGCGCAGGCTCATGCGCTCCTGCACCGTGCGGCGCAACTTGAGGAAACCTTTCCTCAGTTCGTCGGCGGCGAGTTCGTCGATCGTGCGCAGCCGGCGGTTGCCCAGGTGGTCGATGTCGTCAACGTGGGCCTTGCCTTCGGGATCGCGGAGTTTCAGGATGTAGCGGATCGCGTTAAGGTAATCCAACGAACGCAGCGTCATTTCCGTCTCGGGAATCTCCTGATTGAACTTCCGGTTGATGCGGAAGCGGCCAACCTTGCCGAGACGGTAGCGGTTCGGATCCTGGAACTTCTCGCGGAAGAGTTCGCGCGCCTTCTCCAGCTGCGGCGGATTGCCGGGGCGGAGGCGCTGGTAGATCTTGAGCAGCGCTGCCTCGTGGGTCGGCTCCTGGTCCCGATAGCTGGCCCGCTCCTCGCGGAGGGAGGCGATGATCAGTGGGTCAGCGCCCTTGCTCTGCGGGTCGGTCTTGATGCGCAGCAGGGTGACCTCGCGAATGCTGCTGGCCAGAATCTTGTCCACGTGCTCGCGGCTGAACGTGTCGCCGCTATCGACGTAGATTTCGCCCGTTTCCGGATCGATCACATCGCCGACAGCGAGGGCGCCCTCGATCTGCTCGCGGTGCTCCGGCGTCACGGAGATGGTCTGCGCTGGATAGAAGGCTTGCAGGATCTCGGCGTCGCTGGAGTAAGCAGGGTCCATCGCCCGCAGCAGAGTCATCGCGGAGAACTTGCCGCTCTGGTCGATGCGAACGCCGAGCGTGTCCTTCTTGGTGACGTTGATCTCGATCCAGCTGCCGCGCTCGGGGATGATGCGGCAGCTGTGCAGTTTGCGCTCACCCGCCTCGGTTTCGACGACGTAATCGACGCCGGGCGAGCGGTGGAGCTGACTGACGACGACGCGCTCGGCGCCATTGATGATGAACTCGCCGCCCCCGATCATGATGGGCATGTCGCCGAGATAGACCTCTTCCTCGACCGGCTGTTCCTTGTTCAGGCGCAGCCAGACGCG
>DASPXY010000309.1:0-13078 GCA_035637055.1 Gemmataceae bacterium
CCTGCTGGCGGTCGAGGCGTTCGGCATCGTCGAGAACGAGATGGCCAAGTTGGAGAAGGAAGGCACGAGCAAGCAACTTCAGGGATTGCGGGACAGCGCGCACGAATCGCGGAACAGCGTGCAGGAAGCCCTTCGTCTAACACTCGGCAACATTGGCGGGACCGGATATTCCGCAGAGATCGGCAAGATTACGCAGCTCGCCGCGTACGAAGAGAAAACCGACAAGGACAAAAGCGGCCTGCGCTACCTTGCCGCTGCCGGATCCTGGGGGAAGATCTGTCTCTGGCATATTGACGACAAAGGTAAGTACACGCGGACGATCTTACCCTTCGGATACGCACCCCCAATCAGGAAGTTGCTGTTCACTGACAGCGGGAAGTACCTCGTCGCTCATCATCTCCGGGACAACGTCACCGTCTGGGACCTCACAACCAAAGACCTTGAATGCCGCCTCTTCGAGGCCTTTCCGGAACCCCGCGAGCCGGGATTGGGGCCTGCCGTCCCCGGATCGTTATTCTCCAGCTCTACCGGAAAGTGGCTGGAGATCGATGACGGCCAATCGGCCGGCATGCTGATCCACCTTGAGGATGCCAAGGCGGGCCCACGGCGGTTCGACCTGGGACTGCAACAAATCGTGAAGGCAGAGAAACCAGCGCCGGTACTGAAGTACCACTCCTTTTCCGACGACGAGAAGTGGTTTGCTCGCATTACCAGCACCGGCGAGGTGTACGTTTGGGATCTAGCCGCTCTCAAGGACGGGGTGAATCGTCCGCCGGTTAAGTTACAGCAGGACGCCAAGGAGAAGCACGAACCGAACGTGCAGGCCGTGAACGGTGAGTTCCTCGACAAGTCCAAACGCCTGGTAGTTTATCTCGGCAATGGACGGGCCCGCTACTGGGATTTGAACGGCACCTCCACCTGGGGAAAGGCCGAGGAGGTGAACTTGCAGACGGTGGCAGGGATCGATGTCCTCCAGAAAGTGGATACCAACGGCCGAGGCACCCATGCGATCCTGATTGGCAGTGCGAAGCGGGAGAAAGCGCCCAATAGCTCATCTGAGGTGGTCGCCGTTTGCTTCGACGGAAAGGATCTCCAAGCAGGCCCCGTGCGAGGGAAGCAGCTCCAGGATTACGACTGGCCGTATCACAGGGGACGGCCTGAAATTGACAGGACGGGAAGGTGGCTGATCGTCCCTTGCGCTTCACCCGGCAAGAACGATCGTATCCTCGCCTGGGATCTCGGTCCGGGGGAACCCGAGGGCCGGGCTGCAGTCCCGCGCAAACCCCAATCAACCTCGTTTCCAGGCAGCATTCTGGAAGCCCGACGTGTACCACACTCTCCTTGCCTTGTCACCAGGGGGCTTGGCAACACCATCCACTGGTTGAACTTGCTGCAGTCCCAATCTCTGCTCGAACTGAGGGGCCACGACGCCCAGGTGACCGTTCTCGCTTACAGCCAGGACGGTCGCTGGCTGGTGACCGGCAGCGACGACGGTACGGTCCGAGCGTGGAACCTCAACCCGCTCAGCCCAAGTGCGGAGCCGGTTGTCTTCGGTGCATCAGCCCCGCAGAGTATCCGCGTTGCCCCAAACAAGCGTTGGGCCGCGCTGTCCCTGCCCGACGGTTCGTTGCGGTTCGCACGGATTATCGACGGAACGCTGCCTAAGGAATGGATCCGACACCGAGCCGAAAAGCCCAAGGGGGCAGCCAGTCTCGTTTGGAGTGACGATGGGCGGTGGCTGCTCGAACATCGCCCCGAATCCGGGACTGCTTCCCTTTGGGATGTCGCGGGAAAGCAACCGTCGCGGACTGGGAAACGAGAACTCGGGATAACGAAGACGGTCACCGGAATGCTAGTGAACAAGGCCGGAACTCGACTCGCCGTCCAGTCCACGAATGGGATCCTGCTTTGGAACCTGAAGGAGCATGCGCCGCATTGTTGCGCCTTGCCCGAGGCGGCTGGCACCGTCCTCGCCTTCGTCTCGCCCGGTGATCGGTTGCTCACCTACGATGAAAAGGCGGTCAAGGTGTGGGACCTGGCAGGGCAGGCACCGCAACCGACCTCCGTTGTCTCAACAAAGGACAGGATCAAAATCGCTCATGCGCTGGCGTCCGCAGACGGGATGCGGTTGGTCATCTGGGAAAAGGTCGAGGACGCGGATAAGCTCCAGGCGTCCTTGATCACTGAACTTCGTGAGGAGAACCGCCGCCTTCTCCAGTTCCTGCAGACCAAGGATGGGGTCTTCTTCTCCCCGAACGGTGAGTTCTTGGGGTGCGAAGCGGTTCCTCCGCCGGGAAGCCAGGCACAGCTTAGCTTTCCTCGCTACTGGTATATCGGCAAGTTGCCCAGCGATGGACCAATCATCATGCACGAATTCAGGACGGGGGACGGTGCGGCGGGCAAGGCGGGGGAGGCCTTGGCTCGGTCCCCCAACGGCAAGTGGTTCGTCACAAGAGAAGGAGGGGATGCTTTTCTCTGGGATCTCCTTCAGAAACCTAATCTTGCGAAGCAGTTCCAGCGATCTCGAGGGTTGGGGGAGGTCCGTTCCGCCCAGTTCACTTCCGACTCCGCATGGTTGATTACCGCCGGCGCCAGCACGATCAGTGTTTACGACTTGCGGCAACAGACACGGGGCCCCCAATGGAAACTGCAAACCACGCAACCTCAGGACACCATCGCGTGTGTGGCGCTGACGTTGACCGAGTCGCGTTCGTTGCTTGCGATCGTGGTCCAGAAGGACGGTGACACCTCGACGACCGTTTGGGATCTTGGCAAACCAGGCAACCAGCGACCGATCGTTTTGGGAGGGGGATTCAGGCCATCCCCCCCCACGGAGATGATGTTCAACAGCGATGCGACACGCATCGTTTCCTTTTTCCCAGACAGGCTGCTTGTCTCCTATTGTGACCCCGATGAATTGAAAGCGCGGACGGCGATCGTCGTCGGGCGGAAGCTAAGCAAGGACGAGCAGAAGGTAATCGACGAACTCGCTGAGATGACACCCGGACCTGATCGCCTGAGCGGGGGGGAGCTATCCGGCCAAGGCAAGTTCGGGCCAACGTTGCTCAAAGACAAACTCCTCGGCAAGCTGCCGGCTTTCCTCCCCGGGTTCAACAAGACGGAAACCTTGACCAGCGCTGATCGAGAGCTCGGCCCGCAGTCTAAACCTGCCCGGGCGTATAAAATCAACATGGCCGCGAAAAGCACCTACCTCATCGACATGCGCAGCCCCAAGTTCGAGGCCTACTTCATCTTGAAGGATCCGGATAATCAGGTGGTCGCCTGGGCCGATGAGCGCGGCTCCCCCCCCGCTCGCCTGGGTTATCTTTGCCCGAAGAGCGGCGAATACACGATTGTGGCCACCGTTTTTGGCGGCGGCGTGGGGGAGTTCCATCTGACCGTCGCGGAACTCAAGCCGATGGAACCGACGGCGCTCATCCCGTTGGGCCCCCAGGGGGGGGATATCCGTGGGCATCTCAGCACGGACAACGACGACACCGGCGACGGCCCTGGTTTGGTCTATGCGCTCCAGCTGCCCAAAGGAAAGCTGTGCCAACTGGACTTGACCAGTTCGACCTTCGCCCCGATCCTGCGCCTCGTTGGCGACGCCAGCGGCGCGATCGTTGCCGACGCCGGTAACGTCGCCGGCCGCGCTCGCATCGTCCTCAACTCCCGGCAGGGCGGAGCTTATCGCGTTCTCGTGATCGGAACCCGGGGCGCGCCCGGGCCTTTTGACTTGCGCGTTACCCTTCGCGATCCAGGCCAGTAATCGTCGTCCGGCAAGCATCCACTGAGGGGCGTTGCCGGCGCAGTTCAGAATTGCCACTACGGAGAGGGAATAAGTATGCTTGGCGCGACGATCTCCAACCAGGAACTTCCGCCTTACCTCCTCCCTTCAAACACAGGGCACCTGAGTGCCCTTGAGGTCGAAGGGCTCTGGGAGGTGTTCGTCCACATCGGACAGACGTGGGGCGCCGTGGGAGCAGATCCCCTGTACCAACGCAGCCAGTGGCTGGAATTCCTTCAGGTGAAGACCGAAGAAGCCCCCAGCTACCTCGAAGAGTACCGGAGCGCTCTCGCAGTCCTCGCCGAACTTCGCGAGGTCCACAGCGATGGGATGTGGCAAAAACTGTTCTTCGAGCACGGCACGACAAGCCCGCCGACGACCCGCCTGGCCCACCTGCGGACGTTCGTCGTCGAGGAATTCATCAAGGTGTGGCTCACGTCGGGCGGCTTCAAGACCTACGGGGCCGGCAATTACAACAGTTATGTCAGCGGGTCCCGGTTCGCCGTGCGTCCGCCGTACCGGCGCATGCCGTCGGAGTCCCAAACACCCAGCCCTCAAACCGAGGCGCTCCAACCTCCGCAGGAGGGATGATACCGTGGAACACCAGACAATCGTGGTCGGCTCAGGGGTTGCCGCTTCCGCGCTCACCCGCAGGTTGCTGGAACGAGCGCCGGACCACTCCGTGCTCATCCTTGAGGCAGGGCCGCGCGTGCCGCTCAAGGACCGCCGGGCGTGGTGGGATTACGTCATCTTCGGGCGCGCACCGTACGAGCATTGCCACGACCTGCCGCTGCCCGGTCCCACGGTAACAGAGTCCGAGAACGAATCGACCGGACAGACCGAGTGGGTTCTGCGCGAGTCCCGGATGATGGGCTACGGCGGCTCCACGTACCACTGGGGCGGTTGGGGGCTGCGCTTCAAGCCGGAAGACTTCGAGCTGTTCTCCCGGACTGGCCGCGGTGCGGACTGGCCGATCCGGTATGAGGATCTGGAGCCGTTCTACTGCGATGCCGAGTCGCTGCTCAGTGTCTCCGGAACCGACCCGCACGGGTGGACGCCCCGCAGCAAAGGCTACCCCTTGCCGCCGTACGAGCATACCGCCGCTGACGCCCCCATGATTGCCGCCTTCGAGAAACTCGGGATCGCGTACGCCCCCATGCCGATGGCCCGATACCGCAAGTGTATGACCACCGGTACTTGCAAATACTGTCCCCTGGGCGCGCGCTTCGTGGCCGCCTACCTCCTGGAAGAGTTACACGACTCCGGGCGACACCCCAACCTCGAAGTACGGGTTCGCTGCCCGGTATCGGAACTCCTCCTGGATCGGAAAGACCGCGTCCGGGGCGTCCGGTATCTCGACTGCGTCAGCGGGCAGACGCGGGAGGCGTACGGCGAGCGGGTCGTGATCTGTTCGGGCTCCTATGAGTCACCGAAACTGCTCTTGCGATCGCGGAATCCTTTCTGGGAGAAGGGGGTTGGCAACAATCACGGGCTGGTGGGGCGGCATATCATCTCGCACCCGTTCCTGTACGTGCGGGGAACGTCCGCGAGCAACCCCCAGCGATTGCAGCAAGAACTGGACTTCCCGACGCTGATGTCCCGCCACTATGACGGTCCGGAGCAACAGCGGGACGGCAAGTTGTTCCTGTTCCGCGACCGCACCAAACCACGGGTGAACCTCGCCGGACTCATGATCGGCGGGAAAACCAGGGAGCAGATCGATGCGGTCGTCACCGGCCCGATGGAGTGGGAATTGCAGGGACTCATGGAAGAGTTCGCCAACCCCGAGAACCGTGTGGAACTGGGGAACGGGTTGAACCGTCTTGGCCTGCCGCAGACGCGCGTCCACTTCCACCGCGCGGAGGGGTTCGACACCGCCTCCGGGCAGCGCCTGGAATGGATGAAGCTCATCCTGAGGGAGATGGGGCTGACAGTCGGGTCGCAGGTGGACAAAGATTTTGGCGTGGCGACCCAGCGCGGCGATCACGCGGCTTCGACCTGCCGGATGGCCCGCTCGCCGGAGTCGGGGGTGGTGGACGAGAACCTGCGAGTCCACGGGGTAAGCAACCTGTTCGTCTGCTCGAACGCGGTCTTCCCCTCCGGCGCGGCCGTCAACCCGACGCTTACGGTCACCGCTCTGTCGCTGCGGTTGGGGGACCACCTGAGCACGCACCCTTGACCCGACCCGTGCGCGCGAACCTGGACCAGATTAAGGGGGCCGATCATGGCAATTCTGGAGCTGATGCGTCCGCGGACAACCCGGGATCTGGCCTGGCTGAAGGCGGCACTGCAAGCCGCCGTCGAATTGGAATTCTTCACGCTGCCGCCGTACCTGACAGCGATGTGGTCGATCAAGGATCAACAGCACGCCGCGACCGCGACCATCCGCGCGGTGGTCTACGAGGAGATGCAGCACATGGCCCTGGCGTGCAACCTGCTCGCCGCCGTCGGCAGCACGCCGCGGATCAACCGCCCGCCGGCCATCCCCGAATACCCCCGGCCCATGCCGGGTGGGGTGAAACCGCATCTGACCATCGGCCTTTCCGGACTAACAAAGGGTCTCGTCAAGGTCTTCATGCAAATCGAGGAGCCTGAGAAGATCCTGGAGTTCGCGGAGGGACTCGAGGCGATTCCAGACACCTTCCCTCGTATCGGGGCGTTCTACGAAGCAGTCCAGGAAACCTTCCACCAACTCCAACCGCACCTCAGCGTTGATCGGCAGATCGCTGGCCCCCTCGCGCCCCTCATGATCGCCACCCTCGGCGATGTGGACAACGCGATCCATCGCATCCGCGTGGAAGGAGAAGGGACCAACGTGTCGCCTGCCGCCGAGTCGCCGAAGCACCTGGCTCATTTCTATCGGTTTCAGGAGTTGGACAAGGAACGCAAACTCGAACAGGATCCGGAGACGAAGGCGTATCGGTGGGGCGAGCGGTTCCAGTTCCCCGAGGTGTATCCTGTTGCCCCGATACCGGCGGGCGGGTATCGTTACGACGAGGTGCAGCCGGCAGTCGCGGCCCACCTGCGAGAGTTCGACCGGGCGTACACGCACCTGCTCGACCATCTGCAGTCGGCGTGGGACGGCGGCGGCCAGGGGGCCCTGTGGCAAGCGGTCGAGGGCATGTTCGCCCTCGAAAAGCCGGCCCGGGCCCTGATGGCCGTCCCCATCCCCGGCACAGACCCGGCGCTCACCTACGGTCCAAACTTCCACTACCTCGGCATCGACCGTTGATTTTCCGAAGCGACCCGAGGCCGCTTTCCCAAGGAGCACTGATGGGCTTTCAGGTTGAGATCAACTCCATCCTGCGGACGGACGAAGAGCATCCCCTGGTTCGGGGCAGCGAACACCCCTTCCGAAAGGCGGGTAGTCGCGTGTTCTTCGACGACATCCCGATCTGGCTTACCCGCACCGACTGGACCGCTGTGGCCGAGATCCGAGTGCTCTCGCAGACGCGCACGGCCTCGGGCGTCGAAGGGATCTTTCGTGTGCTGCACGTCTACCCAGACGCGGAGAGGCAGGTGTTGACGGTGGCGTTTCGGCGGATGTTCGCCGGCGGAACCGACCCGTTCATCTACCTGCTGATGAACCCCGCGGATTTCGAGCAAGCGCAGAAGGCAGGAACCTGGGATCCCCCTTCCCGCGCCGTGGAGGGATTCATTCACGCTTCCCCGGCTAAGGAACTGACCCGGGTGGCGAACAAACACTACCTACAGTTTGACGAGGTGAGAGTCGTAGCCTTGCGGCACGAATTGGTGCATTCCGAGATCCTCTGGGAACCGGCCAGTAACAGTCTGTATCCACACGTCTACGGACCGATCAACATGGACGTCGCTGAACGGGTCGTTCCTGTCCGCAAAGGAGCGGACGGGCATTACTTGATTGATCTTGGCGACTGAGCCCTTGGAGGCGGAAGGGTCTCTGGCGGGAAGGCAGCGCAGGTTGACTGTTGGCCGAGTTCGTGGCTCTGCTGGGTGACGACGCCCCGCCAACCCACGGCCTGGCCACCATCCGCACCATGAAAGCGCATCAGGTGCTGCAGGTGGCCCCGGTTCAGGTTCTTGATGGTGTCGTGCAGGCGATGCTTGCGGTTGATGCCTCCGTCCGGGGGGAGCGGATCAACGATTTGAGAACTCCAGTCGCGCCGTTGAAACTCATCGAGAATGGTCCGCTGGTTCGAGGCAACGTTTTGAAACCGCTTGACCAGGAGCCCTCGGAAGGAGAGTTCGCCCGTGTTGTGGTTCCAGCAAGGAAGGGCGAACTTCGCTTCTCTGGAGCTGACCTCTCGGGTGAGTCCTTCAGGAGCCTGAAACATGGCGGGAGGGAGAGCGCGGACGAGGGAAGCGCCGGCGTCTGTCAGGACGAACTGACTGTCATCCTGGAAGGAGCGAACGGCCCCTGCGCTCTCCTCGCCCTCAAGAGTAGAGCAAGCCGCATAACCACGGCGGAGCAGCCAACGCAGGGTGTTCACACTGCAGCCAGCCTCCAGGAGGTTGTGGAGTTCTATCGGAAAGTCCCAAACAGAGACCTGGAGATCCGCGGCGTAGACATAACCTTCCAGCAGGGTTGCCAGGACGCGCAGGACGGTTGGGCTGGTAATGAGTCGATGATGCGGCGTCAGGCGGTGGTTGTCGTGTGCCATCATGGGGCGCGACTCCGTTGGTAAACGCTTGTGGGCATGGCAGTGCTATCCCTGGCATGAACTCTCCACACGTTGGCCTCGTCTGCCTCGGTCCCTGACCAGCAAGCAGGCAGGATGAGGGACTATTAATTACAATCGTAAATCAGGGAAAAAACTGGACATGGATTTTGGGAAAAAAACTGAACAGCACCAAAAACCTCTCTGGGGCGGTGGCCAGCGAGGCGGGGATGCGGGTCGCCGTGGAAGCGTAGCGCCCATGTCTCCGTGACGGAACTATTTTTCTGGACAGGCGTTACGCCTCGGTCGGCCTCCCCCGCGGCCGGGCACAACGGCAAACCCAACGCCCAGGCCGTTCCACCTGACACCGGATGACCCGGATTGCATCACCACCCCTTGCGAACTGCTGACACCCCTGCTCGTCGGACTACCGTGATAGTATTCCCGGAGACGCCTGTGCGGTTGCGCCCCGACGCTTTCCGAGGCCTTCCAGAAGTTGCACAGATCAACCCGCAGGAACAACACTGCGCGTTGTGCAATCGATCGTGGGATGCACAGGGAAACAATGTTACTTGGCACCAAACGGTCTTCGGGCCTCCGAGAGAAGGAGACCGTACCCAATCAGCACCCCACAGCGGCCGCTCGCGCCCCCGGCGTCAAACGCGAAGCCGGGTGCTGACGACCAACTCGCCCGCCCGGTAGCCGTACCCGGTCAGGATGGTTCCGGAAGGCGCGGCGGTCGGCAGGGGGACGTCGGCGGTCTTCCCGGCCAGATCCTGTGATGCGATCACGCGGCCGTTGACCAGCAGGTCGAGGCGGTCGATGTTCTCGGCCTCGACCTTCACCAGCAGGGCTGGCGCCCCTCCGGGTGTGGTCAGGCGCAAGCTCTGCCGGGGCTTCTCGGCCAGGATCTTGGCGGCGTGGGCGATCAGGTCGATGTTGTGCTGCAGGACGTCGGCGCGGGTCAGCTCGTGGACCTTGTCGGGCACGACGCCGAGGTCTTCCAGAGGTACCCCCGAGCGCTTGCCGACTCGGGTCGAGCGCCGGACCGCCACGCGCATCCGCGCTCCTTGCGGCAGCGGGGCGAACGGGTTCTGCGGCGTGAGGGTCAATGCCTGAAGGACATCCTGGTGCCCCCAGACGTTGGCCCCGCCGGCGCCGGTGTTCTTGTGCGTCCCCAGGATGGTCCCGATGCCGTGATCCTGAAAGCCGGCCGCGAAGATGTCGGTGGTGCTGTAGCAGAAGGCGTCGGTGATCAGCACGACCGGCCCCTGGTACACCTGCCCGATATCGTTGCATGCCTCCGGGTCGGTGAGCGGGAACCCCTGGGAGAAGCTGGCCCCGGTCTCGATCCCCTGCGCAATCGGATCCCCCCACAGCCCGAGCCATTGGTTCGAGCGGGCCATTCCAAGTGTCAAAGCCGTGCTCAGGAAGTGGAACGGCTCGGGGGCGATGGGGCCGGGCGTGAGCAGTTGCAGACTCCGCTCGCCGAAGTTGATGTACCCGCCACCGTTGCCGCGGGCATCCACAATCAGGCCGCTGGGCGGAAGGGTCGCCAGGATGCGGGCGAATTCTTGAACCGCGCCGTTGATGTCTCCGGAGCGCGGGGCGAACGTCCGCAGGCGAATGTATCCGAACTGGCCCGACGGCGTGTCCACGGCGCCGAAGCGGGGGAAAACGTCGGGGAAGACGCTCACGTCCGCCCGCGGCGGGGCGGCCACGGCCGCCCCGCCGCGGGCTTCGGTATGAGCCTGGTCCGCCTCCGCCTCGACGTGGACGGTGGGAGGGTCGAAGAGCATTTTGCGGACTTCGTGGAGTAGGTGAGTCTTCAGGTCCAGCCCCCAGCCGGCCTCCGCCTGCCCCGCGCTCGCCGCTTCCGCGAGGCCGGCCAGCAGCGCCGGCCGGTCGGTCGCGTCAATCACCTCCCAGTCGAACTTCGACTCGTACGTGTCCTCGCCGTCCGTGTAAGTCAGCGCGACCCAGTCCTCGTCCGGGGGGAGGGACATCCCGAGCCAGCGCAGCGTGAGGGCCTCGACGCCGCGGGCGCGGCGCGCTTCCGGGTTGCTCCCCGCTTCGCGCTCCGCGTTGCGGGCTACCGCCAGGTCAATCGGACTGCCGTTCCAGTGCGTGACCACCATGCCCGAGGTCAATTGTCGGACGGGGTTTACCGGGGACACCCAGGAGACGATGTACTTGCGGGCCCCGGCCTCGTAAAACTCCTCAACCCGGAACGGCAAGAAGGCGAACTTCACCGCGTACGCCAGCGGCAGCACATAGTTGGTGTGCAGATCGCGCAGGCCGACGAAGATGCTGATCAATTCGGACTGGAAGGTCCGCTCATCGATCCCCGTGTGGCGTAATTTGAGCAGCCGCAGCCGCTGAATGGGCTCGATGGCGTGGATGGCCCGCTTCAGCGGCAGGTGGACGTAGACCTGCTCCAGCATCAGCAGTGCCTGGTCCAGAATGACCTCTCGCTCGGCCGGCTCCAGCGGGGCGATGGTGGGGCGATACTCCGCGAGGCGGATGCGCTCGCCGACGGTCGCGTCGATCAGCTCGAGGGCGGCTGCCCGCGACATTTTCGGCTTGTAGGGGACGGCCCCCGACACCCGCGGGGCGGGAATCAGCTCCGGCTGTGGCCGGCGGCGAGACTTCGTCCCCTTTGCCGAGCCACGCTTCGGTTTGGTACTCGACATCTCCATCTCCTTTCAAGCTCCGAAGGCCACATAGAAAACGCTGTTGTGGCACGATCTCCCGACCGTGCCACAACCTGGACGTTGTTGCGCGTTACGGCCGGGCAACAGAGAACGCACCCGAGACGAGGTCAGGGCGTTGGCGCGGCCTGGCGGATGACAACCAGGCCGAACGCCGGCACGTCCACCGAGTTGGTGATCCGTTGCCCCGCGTCCGAGAGGTCGCGCCACGTCCGCTTCCCCCCGTCGCTCTCGAAGATCAGCTGCGCCCCGAGGTAGCGCGGATACCAGGCGGCGTGGAACTGGTAGCTGTTTCTCTTGCCCGTCAGGTTGATGAGCACCAGGTAACGGTCTGGGCCGCCGACTTTCTCGAAGACCATCCAGTCCTGCGCGTCGGACGGGATCTCCCCGAGCGTGCCGTTGGCCAGGGCGGGGTGCCGCGCTCGCAGGCGAGTCAGCCCGCGTACCAGGTGCAGCATCTTCCCCGGTTGCTCCTGCTCCTCCTTGGAAACCCCGTCGTTCGGCTGATCGAACCGGGAGTCAAACCACGTCGTCTGGCCCGGCCCCGAGCCCGCCTTGTACCACGGGAACGGTTCCCGTAGCGTCTCGTCAAAAATCCCGGACCCGTCGCCCGGGTTCCGTGGGTCGTTCTTTGGGTTGCCGTTCCACTTCCAGCCCCGCTGCATTACCTCGTCGCCCTGGTAGAGGATCGGGCGACTCGACATGGTCAGCAGCATGTAGAGGGTCAGCCGGTAAGCCTGGTCCACCTCGGGCTGCATCCCGCGGCGCTTCATCTCCTCCAAGTCGGACGCCAGGCGGGGGTTGCGGTCGTGGCTCGCGACATAGTCGAACGACTGGAACGGCTGGTCCTTGAACCCAAGCCGCGGGTTGAACGCGGAGCGGTTCAGTTCGCGGGCTTGGCGGAGGAATTGCTTGTACCGCCCGAGGAAGCCGGGCCGAGGCCCGCTGACCTGAGAGCGCACCTCATTCATGAACGGCTCGCCGAGCAGCCCGTCCAGCCCCCATGCGTGCCGGCGCAGCGCCTCGTAATCCCCCAGCACCTCGCCGACGAGGACCGCCCCTTCCTTGTGCTTGTAGACGAACTGCGAGAACTCCAGCCACCAATCGTTGTTCTGCAGAATCTCCTGCTCGCGGAGCTGGTCGAAGCGGTCGCCGAAGATGTGCTTGGCGGCGTCGAGCCGGAACCCGTCCACCCCCAGGTCCAGCCAGAACCGGGCGATCGCCTTCACCTCCTGCTTGACCTTCGGGTTCGCGAAGTTGAGGTCCGGCATTTTCGAGCTGAATAGGCCGAAATAGCGCAGCCGCTCGCCATTGCCGCCGGTCGCTGGGTGCCATCCGCCGGGGCGCGGCCCCTCGTCTGGCTCGATCTGGTAAAACGCACGCAACGGCGACGTCTTGTCCGCGAGCGCCACCTTGAACCAGAGGTGCTCGTCGGAGGTGTGGTTGAACGGAATGTCCAGGATGATGCGCACGCCCCGGCGGTGCGCCTCCTTCAGTAGCGCCTTGAAGTCGTCCATCGTCCCGTAGTCGGGGTGGATGGCCCGGTAGTCCGTGACGTCATAGCCATGGTAGCTCGGCGAGGGGAAGATGGGCATCAGCCACAGGATGCCGACCTCCAGGTCGTGAGTGGTCTTTGGATCGCCGTCGTTGAGGTACGTATCGAGCTTGCTGAGGAGCCCTCGCAAATTGCCGGGGCGCCTGTTTTTTTGCTTGGGGGCCTTGTCGCCGTCACAGAAGGAGCGGACGAAGATCTCGTAGACGAGGTTGTTCTTTTGGAGGTCTTCATCCTCCGACGCCTTCGCCGGGCCGGAGCGGGTCACTGGGGCCAGACAGAGCAGCAGTCCGAGCCACAGCGCCGCCACCGGCCACTTACACAACTGTGCCATCGCAGGAGTCCTCCTGTCACCGATTGCTACTCGGTTTCCTTGAAAAGGGCGTTAAGT
>DASPXY010000310.1:0-6083 GCA_035637055.1 Gemmataceae bacterium
GCCAGCTGGCGATCGGGTCGTTACCGTCCACCACCTCGCCAGGAATGCCGAACGCGCGGCCGCGGTCGATGATGCGCCGCTCGCCGTGCTGCGAACACGCGGGCGTCGAGATGCCCCAACCGTTGTTCATCACGATCATCAACACCGGCAGTTCGTTCCCCGGCCGCGTGCTCCAGATCATGCAGCTCGCAAAGTCGCCCTCCGCGGTGCCGGCGTCGCCGCCGACGACGATCGTGACACTGTCCCCGCCGTGCCGTTTCTGCACGATCGCGGTTCCGGCGGCCATCGCGAACTGAATTTCGATCACGGAGCTGACCGGGACGACGTTCCATTCCTTGCAGGAGAAATGGCCGGGAAAGTTGCGGCCGGCCGAGTGCGGGTCGGTGGCGGTCATGCCCATTTGACGGATGCCATCGAGCAGCGGCATCCCCAGGGCGACCATCGTGGCACTATTGCGATAGTGAAGGTGGAGATAATCGAAAGCCGGGCCGCAGCCGCGCTTGACCTGCAGACCGAGGGCGACGTTGAAGGCTTCCTCGCCGGGGCCGCCGATCCAGAAATAGCCCTCTCCCGACTTGCTCATCTTGATCATGCGCTCCTCCAGGGCGCGGGAGCGTACCATCAGGCGATAGATGTGCAGGCACAGTTCGCCCGGCAGATATTCGTCGCCGGTAGAAAGGGCGGGCAGGAGGGCGGTCGCCTGACCGTTGCTCTGAACGGCAGAGGTTTCGATCGACACGCTGCGTCCTCCCAAAAATGCCGGTTCCGGGACGAGCCGTGTTGAACGGCCCACACTGCAGGGGCTGCCGAGGGTTACCTACCTGTATGATAAGCCATTCCCCATCCGAGGGCAAAGGCGCCCGCGCCGGCCTGAGCGCAGGCGGGGCGCAAGGCCGCTGCCTTTAGCAGATCTTCGGCTCGCAGCGAAGGGATCTGTCGCAGCCTTCAGAAGAATCATGCACATTTCGGGCAGCAAGCGGCACAACAGTCAGAGCCCGAGCGCCAGCGAGGGCGTAGCGGATGCCCTCGCTGGCGCTCGGGCTCTGACCCGTGTCTGCTGCCAGTCATGGTCCATTCTAAGAGCCACAAACAGAAGACGAGCGGCGGGGTTTATCCCCGCCGGCCAGACGGCGGGGATCAACCCCGCCGCTCGTCTCTGTTAGTCCTTCTAAACGCCGGCTGGCACGGCCCCTGCCGGGACGCGCGTCTTCCAACTGTCCGCCGTCCCATTCACGGACGGGGCGAACACCGGCGCTGCCGAGGCCGTCTTGCTTCGCTCCGATTTGAGATAGGCATTGGGGTCGTGGTAGAGCGCCCCCTCCGGCAGCCAGTGCCACAGCGGCCCCAGATCCTTGCGCAGCACGTCGATGTAAAATCGCGGCAGCTGGGTGCTTTCCTGATCGAAGTACGGCCGGAACTCCGGATCGCTGTCGAGGCGCCGCCGGATCGCCTTGTAATAGCGCAAACGGCCGAAGCCCTCGGTCGAGACCGCCCGCACCACGTTCATCCAGCGCGCCGAGATGCTGCGCGTCCCGCGGAAGCGCCGGAAAATGGCCCGCCACGAGAACGAGTAACGCGTCAGGTCGATGACGCGGTCGTAGAACTCCGGCCAGGCGTAGTTCTTCGGCTTGACGTTCATCGCCTGGTTGTTGTTCAGGAAGTAGAACGGGAAGTGCAGCACGCGGCCGGCGCGCTGGTACTCCAGGTTCAGCGGCGCCGCCTGCCCGAACGCCGTCAGCAGCGAGTAGCCGGGGAACGCGCCGGGCGCCAGATCCAGGAAGCGCTTCGTCAACTCGAACGGCTCGTCCCCTGCGTCGGTGTCCTGGCCGAGGACAAAATTGGTCTGGATATAGGGGATGTAGCGCAGGATCATGTTGACATGATCGGCGACTTGCCGGACCTTCTCCATCCCTTGCCGGGCGCCGGTCTTCGATTTGTTGCCCATGTCATACCACGACTCGATGCCGGGTAGGATGGCCTGAAAACCGTTGCGCGCCAGCCGTTTCAGGTGCGGTTCGGACAGCAGCGACAGGCTGCTCTCGGCGATCGAGTTGACGCTGCCGGGCGGGACGGCCTCCTCGATGGCGTCGAGGTAGTCGTCGAAGCGCACGCCGAAATTGGGATCGTGCCAGCCGACGATCGGCGTCCGCATCTTCTTGACGAGGAAACGCAGATCCTCCTTGAGCACGTCGAAATCGAGCGCCTGGTAGGGCACCTCGCTGTCGATGCAAAAGTTGCAGGTGTAGGGACAGCCGAGGCTGCCGATCATGGGGACGATCTTGATCAACGGCGCCTTGGCGATGACCGGCTCGATGAACTGCCAGCGCTCGCGGACGCTCGGCAGCGTGGCCGGCTGCTGGCGGGCGCCGACGTGGACGCCGTAGGGCCGATGCTGTTCACAATCCTGCAGGACGTCGCGCAGCACCTGGCGGTCGGTGAAACCGAAGACGTAATCGAAGTATTTGCGGGCGTCTTGCGGGTAGCAGCGGGCGTGCGGGCCGCCGAGGAGGGTGATGGCACCGCGCGAGCGAAAGAGGTTGCTGAGAGCGTAAGCGGTCTGGGCGGCTTCGGTGAAAGCGCTGATGAAGATGAGGTCAACGTTCGCGGGCAGTTCCTTGAGGAGATCCTCAAAACCGGTGTAGCAGACGAAGGCGACGTCGTGCCCTTCCTGACGGCACCAGACGCCGACGACCGTGGGCATGATACTGGCGAGATTGGCGTTCATGACCCGAGCGAACCATGCTCGGGTAGGACCACGCGACACAATGTCGATGATCCCGATACGGAGTTTTTTCATGCAGTTTCCTTGTTCACCGCGAGGGTTGGGCCTTCCAGGGGCCGGGCCATGACCCACCCGCCTCCCCTCGATGGGGTTGTACGTCCGCTGCGGGAACGTGCGCCAAGCGGGGTCGCCAAGCCGGAAAGCCGCCGTGGACCATCCTTGTGGAGGGCGGCCTAACCCGGATAGGTAACTTTCGGAGCAGGCGCATCCACTTTGGTCCGGTGATTCTATTCCGCCGGACAGGTATCTGCAATGTGGTATCCGAGATTACGCCCGCGGAGCGTGTTGTGGCACGGTCTCCTGACCGTGCCTCCACTGTTGTGGCACGGTCTCCTGACCGTGCCACTCTGGACGACCGCAGGTCTCCTCGGAGTCCCGTGGAGACCTGCGGTCAGCAGAGTGGCACGGTCAGGAGACCGTGCCACAACAAGAGTGCCACTCTGGACGACCGCACTGTTGTGGCACGGTCTCCTGACCGTGCCACTCTGGACGACCGCAGGTCTCCCCACTCTGGACGACCGCAGGTCTCCTTGAACCCAGAGGAGACCTTCGGTCAGTCGCCGTGGCACGGTCAGGAGACCGTGCCACAACAAGACCAGCTTGGCGCTGCTTCTCAGCGGCAAGCGCTAACCGGTGTGTGCTATACTGAAGCGCACGGTCAGAGGGCGCCGGCTGTATCCCTGGTCTGTCCCGCGCGAGGTGATCATGTTCGAGCGCACAATGTCGTTCTGGAAACGGTTGCTCGGTCGGCATCCGGCAGCCGAGGACGGGGCGTCCGTCAAGCAGGCGGAAGAAGATCGCCGCGTCTGGGTCCGCTACCCCGCCGACCTGCCGACGACGTATCAGCCCGCGAGCAAGGAGGAGACCGTCCGGCTCACGGCCCGCGTGCGGAACGTGTCGCTGGGGGGCGTCAGCCTGGCCGTGGACCGCCCGTTCCAGCCCGGCGAGATGCTGAGTGTCGAGTTGCCCGGCGCCACCGACGAGTCGCGCTGCAAGGTGCTGGCGTGCGTGGTCCACCTCACCCCGGTGGGCGGCAGCGAGTGGATCCTCGGCTGCACCTTTTCGCGCGAACTGAGCCAGGAAGATCTCGAAGCCTTCGGCGCGCGCCGCGAGCGCCATTCCTCCTCGGATCAACGCACCTGGATGCGATTTACCTGCGACGTGAAGGCCCAGTATCAGCCGATTGGCGGCCCAGAGACGGCGCCGCAAAATGCCAAGGTGATCAATCTGTCCGCGAGCGGCGTCGGCCTTCTCGTGCCCCGTTCTATCGACAATGGCGCTCTGCTGAGTGTCGAATTGCAGGCCGCCAGCGGATCCTTCAGGCGAACCATGCTGGCCTGCGTCGTTCACGTCACCGCCCAGCCCGAGAGCGAATGGGCGCTGGGCTGCAACTTCATTCGCTCGCTGAGCGACGAGGATTTGCAAGCGTTGTTGTAAGGTGTGGTTTGAAAACCCCTCCCCCAACCCCTCTCCTTTCAGGGGAGGGGTTGGGGGAGGGGTTTTCAAACCGCTTCTTAGCGATTCCCAGAGCGCGCGAGCGCTTCACTCAATTTTGTTTTGACATTCCCCCCCGGCCCGATATACTCACTTCCGCCCCTCAAATCCGGTGAAAGGTCCGCACCCACAAGGCAAACGGACGATCGGCCCTTCACCGCGAGGAGTGTCACAAGCAACCCCCATGCTCGGTCACTGCCGGGAGTGACGATGCCGTCCCCTGAGGTTCTGAACTTCACTGCCCTGTTGGCGCCCATCCCGGGGGCCAGTCCAACCGGAGAGGATTTGCGCGCTAACCCCTCTCCTACCTCTCCTTACTACGCTGTCAAGGACGCGCGGGCTGCGGCACGGGCCGCCGAACGGCAGACCATCGTCGAAGGAGAAGAGACGGCCACGACGCCGGACTGGAAGCCGGTGTTGCAGCACGGGGTCAAGGCCCTGAGCGAAAAGACGAAGGATCTGGAGATCACCGCCTATGTGATCGAGGCCCTGATCCGCCAACACGGTTTCGCCGGACTGCGCGACGGCTTTCGCCTGGCCCGCGAACTGGTCGAGCACTTCTGGGATAAACTTTATCCTCTTCCGGACGAGGACGGCGTGGCGACCCGCGTGGCGCCGCTGACCGGGCTGAACGGCGAGGAGGCCGACGGGACGCTCATCGCCCCGATCCTGCGTGCGCCGATCGCCGATGGGTCCAGCACAGGCCGGCTGACGAGCGCTCAGTATCAGGGGGCCGTCGCCCTGAGCAAGATTGCCGACGAGAAGGCACGGGCCAAGCGGATCGCCCAGGGGACCGTCACCCTGGAGACGTTCCAGAAGGCCGTCGCCGAGACGCCGCCCTCTTTTTTTGGCGGGTTGGTCCAGGATCTGACCCAGGCACAGGAGGAGTTCGCCAAACTGACGGCCGCCCTCGACCAGCGCTGTGGCGGAGCAGCGCCGCCGGCGGGCAACATCCGCACCGCGCTCACGACTTGCCTGGACACGATCAAGGAAGTGGCACGCGACAAGCTCGCCGTGGCCGCGGCTACAGCCGAACCCGCGAAGGGAGCCGCACCTGCGGGGGCGGCGGCTGGCGCTCCGGCCGCAGCGGGCGCACCTGGAGCGAACGGCCCCGGCGAGTCGATGGACGTTGTCCGCACCCGCGAAGACGCCTTCAAGCAACTCCTGAAACTGGCGGACTTTTTTCGCCGCACCGAGCCGCATACGCCGGTGTCCTACGCTCTGGAGCAGATCGTCCGCTGGGGCAAAATGGCGCTGCCGGAGTTGCTGGCCGAACTGATCCCCGACGATGCCCCGCGCAAGAACCTGTTCAAGCAGGTGGGCATCAAGGCCCCGGAACCGCCGCCCAAGGAGGCCGCCAAGAAGTAGTAACGGCGAGCGGCGCGGCGTCAGCCCGCCGGTAAGAGGCCCTTCCTTCACCGGCGGGCTTACGCCGCGCCGCTCGCCAGAACGTGAATGACCCCTATTCCTCAACCCGTGACGGGAGGTATCGCTTCATGTCCAGTATTCATGACAAGCTGGACCGGGTTCGCAAACCCCGTGTCCAAATCACCTACAAGGTGGAAACCGAGGGAGCCGAGGTCGAAAAGGAACTTCCCTTCGTCGTCGGCGTCATGGGTGACTTCTCCGGTAACCCCACGCAACCGCTGAAGCCGCTCAAGGATCGCAAGTTCATCCAGATCGACCGCGACAACTTCAACGACGTGATGTCCCGCATGACGCCGGGGCTGAACCTGCGCGTCAAGAACGCGCTCAAGGACGACGGCTCCGAACTCGGCGTGCAACTGAAGTTCGGCAACATGGACGA
>DASPXY010000311.1:0-3430 GCA_035637055.1 Gemmataceae bacterium
AAGAAGTCTTCTTCCTTGACGACGACAACAACATCGTCGCTGACGGCGTGCAGCGCGTGCCCGACCCGCAGGTGGGCGCCCAGCCCCAGCAGAATCCCGGCCCCACGCCGCCCGCCCAGCCCACGCCTCCCGGTCCCAGCGAGCCCGGGCGCAAAAACTAACGCATCGCCCCGGTAGCAATGGCCCTCACCGTGCGCGCTGGTGCGGGCGTGGAGATCCTTCTCCACGCCCGCACCAGCGCGCAGGGAACGAAGGGGAACCCCTCCCCCCAACCCCCTCCCCGCAGCGGAGAGGGGGAGAAGAAATGTGTTTGGCTTGCTCCCCCTCTCCCTGTGGGGGAGGGGGTTGGGGGTTGGGGGTTGGGGGGAGGGGTTTCGTTCAATGTCGAAAACTCCGTGCGGCCCGCACGGTCGCTCGGCCCCGTGAACCTTTGTTGTGTAGGGTTGGGGGAGCACCCCACACCCGGAGCAACCCGTTATCGTGGTGGGTGCGAACACCCGCCCTGCACATTCTCGAAGTGAGGTGAAAGGATGCACCGCAGCCTACGTCTGCCTCCCGTTGTCTTGCACACATTTCTGATCGGCATGATCGCCTTTGTTGCCATCGGCAGTGCCACGGCCCAGGAACAGGGCCCGCCTCCGGGCGGAGCACGCCGGCAGGTCTTGTTGCCCCTCGGCAATGCCCAGTACGTGAAGCTGAGCAGCGGCAAACGGATCGCCAAGATCGACAGCGACATCCCGGGGGTCGTTACCTGGACGTTCGCTCGCAAGACCGACCCGAAGACAGGCCAGGACGTGGCCGACCCGACCACCTTGATCATCACGGGTCAGGTCGCCGGGGTGACGACGCTGACCCTGACCGATGAGGGCGGTCTCACGGAAACACTCCGCGTGATCGTGCAGACCGACACGGAACACCTGCGCTTCTTGCTGAGCCAGGCCGTGCCGACAGCCAACGTCAACGTCATCCCGACGGCCAACAATGTCATGATCCTGACCGGCCACGTCCAGCGCTCCGAGGACGTGCCGATCGTGCTGGAGACCGCGCGCAGCGTCGTCGGCGACCGCATTGTCAATGCCATGCGCGTCGGCGGCGTGATGCAGGTGCAACTCTGCGTGACCGTCGCCCGCGTCGCCCGGTCCGAGGCTCGCAGCATGGGCTTCAGCTTCTCCGAGACCGGCAACCAGCACTACCTCGCCAGCATCCTCAGCGCGCCGACGAACCTCGCCATCAGCAACCTGGCGAGCCCGTCGGCGGTGGCCAGCAGTCTCGCGGGCAGCCCGAATGCCATCTTCGGCATCGTCGGCCCCAATCAGGGCTTCCAGGGCTTCCTCACCGCGCTGCGCACCGAGAACCTGGTCAAGGTGCTGGCCGAGCCCAAACTGATCACGCTCAGCGGCCAGCCGGCCGAGTTCATCTCCGGCGGCGAGCAGGCCGTCCCGACGCTGGCCAGCGGTTCCGCTGGCGGCGGTGCGGTGGCGGGCGTCGAGTTCCGGCCGTTCGGCACCACGGTCCGCTTCCTGCCGATCGTCCTGGGCAACGGCAAGATCTACCTGGAGGTCGAACCGCAGTTCACCTTCCCCGATCCGTCGAACCTGTTCAGCGCCCCGATTCCGGGCACGAACAGCGTTGTGTTCGGCCGCACCACGCAGCGCGTGCGCACCTCGGTGGTGATGGAGGACGGCCAGACGTTCGCCATCGGCGGCATGGTGTTCCACTCGGTCAACGGCAACGCCGTCCGTGTGCCGATCCTGGGCGACCTGCCGTTCATCGGCGCGGCCTTCAGCCAGATGAGCTACTCCGAATCCGAGGAGGAATTGCTGGTCCTGGTCACCCCGCATCTGGTCGATGCGTTGGGTTGCAATCAACTGCCCCATTATCTTCCTGGACAAGAAACGCGCACCCCCGACGATTTTGAGCTATTCTTGGAAAGAATCCTTGAGGCCCCTCGTGGTCCGCGGCAAGTCGTTCAGAACAGGCACTACGTCCCGGCCTATCGCAATAGCGATACGTATGGGAGATTCCCGTCCGCCGGCGCTTGCTGCCAGGGTGGGGATGGGCATTGCGTTCACGGCCGGTGCGACGACATGCGGGCCGGGTCGCCTTGTGCGAATTGTGGCTATGGCGGCCAGGGCGGTTGCACGACTTGCGGCACCGCCGGCCACGGCCCGAGCCAGCCGAACCTGCTGCAGGTGCCGGAGGCCCCGGTTCCGGTGCAGGGGCTCGCGGCTCCGCAGGCCACGGCTCCGGCGAATCTGCCGTCCGCGGCGCCGCTGCCGCAGACCAGTTCGGCGACGCTGCCCGAGACGCTGGGGGCGGCGCCCATGCCGACGCCCTCGGCCGGTGGGGAGCAACGCTAACGCCGGTGCTGGTTCGTAGTCCCGCCTTCAGGCGGTGTGAATGTCAACCGCCTGAAGGCGGGACTACGAACCCAACGCTTTTGTGATTGGTGGATCGGGCAGCTGTCTTGGATGCAGACGGCTGCCCTCTGTATATGTCCCTTGCGAAACTCGGTGGTGCTTCAATGAAGGACGTACAACGCGTCGCCATAGTGGACCCTTCAGACTCGACGCGCGAACCTTTGCGTAACCTCCTGCTGGGCGTGGAATCCGTCTGGCTGGAAGCGGAAACGCCGCGCTACGAATTCTTTATCGACGTCGCCCGCCAGGCGAACCCGGACATCGTCGTCGTCGCTCTCGATGCGGACCACACCAAGGCGCTGCAGCTGATCTCGCAGTTGAACGTGGAGTGTCCCACCATCCCGATCCTGGCGGTCAGTGCTCGCGGCGATGGGCAGTCGATCCTCGCCGCCCTGCGGGCCGGAGCCAAGGAGTTCCTGACGCAGCCCGTCGTGCTCGAAGAATTGCTCACTTGCTTGCAACGGCTTCGCCAGAGCCGCAGCCACGACAGCGTCAATGTCAACGGCACCCCCAAGGTCGAGTCGCTGGTCACCGCCATCGTCGGCTCGCGCGGCGGCGTCGGCTGCACGAGTATCGCGATCAACCTCGGCTGCAACCTGGCCCAGATGGACAAACACCACAATGTCGCTCTGGTGGATCTGGACCTGGCCCTCGGCGACGCCGACGTTGCCCTCGACCTGATTCCCGACTACACCCTCGCCGATGTGGCACTCAACATCGAACGCCTCGACATGACGTTCCTGCGGCGATCGCTGTGCAAGCACTCCACTGGGCTGTCGCTGCTGCCGCACCCGGTGCAGATGGAGGACATCAGCCTGATCCACGAGGATCACCTGCAGCGCGTCATCGGTCTGTTGCGGGCGAGCTACACGCACCTTGTCTTCGACCTCAGCAAACGCTTCACGCCGACCGACCTGACGGCGATGCGCATGGCCGACGTCATTCTCCTGGTGGCTCAGCTCGAGTTGACCAGCCTGCGGAACGTCGTCCGCATGCTGCACACGCTGAGC
>DASPXY010000312.1:0-6514 GCA_035637055.1 Gemmataceae bacterium
TGAACGAAGTCAAGTTGCTCACTCTCGATCCGGGACATTTCCACGCCGCCTTGATCCAGAAAGAGATGTACCCGGGCGTTTCACCGCAGGTCCACGTCTACGCGCCCCTCGGCGCTGACCTGCTCGCCCATCTCCAGCGCATCGTGGGCTTCAATAGCCGCAAGGACAATCCCACGTCCTGGGCGCTGGAAGTCCATACAGGGCCGGATTTCCTGAATCGGCTGCTGCGCGAGCGCCCCGGGAACGTGGTCGTTCTGTCCGGCCGCAACCGCGACAAGATCGCCTACATCGACGCCGCGGTCGGCGCCGGCCTGAACGTGCTGGCCGACAAGCCGTGGATCGTCCGCGCCGCCGACCTGCCGCGTCTGGAAACGGTCCTCGCGATGGCCGACGCGAAGGGGCTCGTGGCGTACGACATCATGACCGAGCGCTACGAGATCACCTCGCTCTTGCAGCGCGAGCTAGTCAACGACTCCGAGACGTTCGGGGCGGCGTTGCCGGGAACTATGGAGGAGCCGGGCGTCTTCATGGAGAGCATGCACTACCTGATGAAGACCGTGGCCGGGGTGCCGCTGCGTCGTCCGCCGTGGTTCTTCGACACGACCCAGCAGGGCGAGGGCCTGACCGACGTGGGGACGCACCTGGTGGATCTGGTGCCGTGGATGCTGTTCCCGGGGCGGCCTCTCGATCACCGCGAGGACGTGCGGGTGCTGACGGCGCAGCGCTGGCCGACGACGCTCAGCGCGACGGACTTCCAGCGCGTGACCGGGGAGGCGAGTTTTCCGCCGGACCTGGCGCCGGTCGTGCGTGAGGGCCGGCTCGATTACTACTGCAACACGAAGGTCAACTACACGGTCTGCGGCGTTCACGTGCGCCTGAATGTGCTGTGGGATTTCGAGGCAGAGCCGAGGGCGGGCGACACGCATCTGGCAGTCGTCCGCGGCAGCAGGGCGCGCGTGGAAGTGCGACAGGGCAAGGAGGAACATTACAGGCCGGAATTATACGTGATCCCGAATGAGGCAGCGGGGCGCGACGCCGTCGGCAAGGCGCTGGAGAGGAAGGTCGCCGCTCTGCAGCAGCCGTATCCGGGCATCGCGATGCGAGGGGAGGAGGGGCGCATCCACGTCACGATCCCGGAGACGTACCGGGTGGGCCACGAGGCGCATTTCGGCCAGGTGGCGCGGCAGTTCTTGCGCTACCTGGAGGCGCCGGCGACCGTGCCCGCCTGGGAACGGCCGAACATGCTGGCGAAGTATCACACCACGACGGAAGGCGTGCGGCTGGCCCAGCAACCGTGAGGTGCTTCGACCTCACGCCTTGCGGACAAAGCGACCCTTGTAATCGCTCCACTCGACATTGACCGTGACGAGGTCGCCCAGCGCGGCCGGCACCGTCTCCAGAGCGATCTTCATGTCCTCGTAGTTGCTCAGGCACAGGCTCATCTTGCCCTGCTTCCGGTGCCGGAAGCGCAAGACACCGATGTGGGCTCCCTGATAGTACATCGCGGCCAGCCAGAACGAGCGCGGGTCAATGGTGACGTAGGAGAGGTCGTCCAGATGGGCGCGGAAGTTGTGCTTGTGGCTCGGGAGGAGTTGTTCCACGGTGTCGAGGTCGAGCCCTTCGCCCACCTGCACCTTGGGTTCGCGCCGCATCGCTGCAGTCATCAGGCCGCCGATCAGGCCGAATTGCGCTCCGATCGCTGTGGCCTCGGCGCCAGCGCCTGCCCAGAGAAAGACGAGTTCCTGCGGCAGCACATAGACGCGGTAGAGCCGGTTCGGCCGCCAGGTGAAGGGGGCGATTCCCAGGAACGAGGGGAGCGCCGGCCCCGAAGGCGCTAGTTTGAGATCAGGAGTGGCCTCGCGCGGCAGCGGTGGCGGGGTTGACGGCAGACGAGCGGATGCTGGGGCGACGGTCGGAGGAGAGGCAGCGCTCGCCGCGGGCGCCTCGGCGACGAAGACGCCGGCACAGGCCGGGCATTTCACTTCCTTGTCCAGGGCGTGGTCGGCGACACTAACCCGTCGCTGGCAGTGCGGGCAAGCATAGAGAGGCATGGGCTTCACCCATCGGCTTCTTGGGGACTGGTGGGCGCGGTGGGGATGCGCGACACCTTTGCTCAGTTCAGGGGTTGACCTACGAGGGGAGGCGCATGCGGCAAGGGGCCACGTGCGGGGAAGCGGGCCCAGACCCGGGAGCCCTCCTGACGGCTCCGCGAACAACCGCGAAGGGTGGAACGCCATGAGGACCATTGCTGCGCTGCTCAGCAGTGTATTGTTCACGACCGCCATCCGCGCCGATCCGGCGCCGGATCCGGCTATCGCCAACGCCGTCGAAAAAAGCCTGAAACGTATCGCTCAAGGAGCCATTAATTATCCCAAGCAGCGTCAGTGTTTTAGCTGTCATCATCAGGCGATGGCGGTCTTGAGCATGACCGCCGCCCGGCAACGCGGCTTCGCCATCGATGCCGACCTGCTGCAGAAGCAAATCGACTTCAGCCTCAGAACCTTCCGCGCCAAATCGATCATCGCCAAGGGGCAGGCCGTCGGCGGCGACAGCACCGGCGTGGTCTACGCCCTGCAGGCCTTTGCCGCCGTTGATCGTCCCTACGACGACACGATGGCCGCGCTGGTGTCCTACCTGCTGGTGAAACAGCGCAAGGACGGCTCCTGGCCGATCGCGGCCGGCGGTGATCGCCCGCCGACGATGGGCAGCCTGTTCACCAATGCTGGCCCGGCCCTGTTCGTCCTGAAACGCTACAGCCCGCCGAAGGATGCCCCGGGCGCCGCCGAGCTGCAACGCCGGATCGATGCCGCCTTCGCCAAGGGCCGCGACTGGTTGCTGGCCAACAAGCCGGTCAGCACCGAGGACAAGGTGTTCCACTTGCGCGGGTTGGTCTACGGCGGTGTCGTGGCGAAGGACATCGAGGCAGCGCGCGAGCGGTTGCTCAAGGAACAGCGCCCCGATGGGAGCTGGGCGCAGCTGGCGAAGATGTCCGGCGATGCCTACGCGACGGCGACGGTCCTGGTGGCGCTGCGGCACGCCGGTCTCGATAGTGGTCATGAAGCCTATCAAAAGGGGGTCAAGTACCTGCTCGACACACAGAAAGCCGACGGCGCCTGGATCGTGCAAACGCGCAGCCGGCCGCTGCAACGGTTTTTCGATAACGGCGATCCGGGAGGGAAATCGCAGTTCATTTCGTTCGCCGCCACGAACTGGGCTGTCCTGGCGCTGCTCGAAACCATTCCCCCCACCGCGACCCCCGGAAGCCTTGACGTGGGCGATCCGTTCTTGTACTCTTTTCCCCTATAATACGAGCATGATGGTTCCGGTACGTCGGGATGGTCGCTGCGGTACACATCCTCGCCGTCTGACTTGCAACGGTGAGGGGGGTGGAATCTTTCTGGCTGTCCACCCAATTCAGCTCTTTTTTCTCGCGCCAATCCTCACGAAAATACCCTTTAGGCGTTGAGGCTTACAGGGCGGAGGTGAGCGTTGGCCCGTCACGATAGCGGCCCGGAAGAACTCGCCACCGACGCGAACCCGTTCGCGCCGGTTGTGGCTGCGCACTGGGACGCGGTCTATCGCCTCCTCTACACGTTGAGCGGGAACACGCACGACACCGAAGACCTGACTCAGGAAACGTTCCTCCGCGCCTTGAGTCGGCTGTCGTCGTTTGCCCCGGGCACGAACATGCGCGCCTGGTTGTTGCGGATTGCGTCGAACGCATTCTTCGACGTGCGCCGCAAACGGCAGCGTGCGCGGGTCGAGTCGCTGAGCGCCGACCTCCCAGGAACCGCCACGCCCCCCGAGCACCTGTTGGAGTTAGCCGAACAGGGCGAGGTGCTCAAGGTGGCCCTGGAGGAATTGTCCGAGACAGCGCGGCTCGTCTTTCACCTGCGTGCGGTCGAGGATCTGCCCTTTCGCGAGGTCGCGGCCATCCTTGGCTCGACCGAGGAGGCGGCACGCTGGCACATGCATCAGGCGCGGACGCGGCTGCTCAAGCGGCTGGCGCACCTGAAAGGATGAGGGGATCGTCATGGACTGCCGACAAGCGCGAGACAAACTGCTACGCGCGGAAAACCCGCGGCCGAAGCGGTGCGGCTCGGCCGAACTGGCGGACCATCTCCAGAGTTGTGCCGCCTGCTCGTCGCTCGCTCGCAGCCTCCGCCGTCTGGAGCGAGCGTGGCGCAACATCCCCCTGCCGGCAACCGTTCACCAGGCACGCGATGCCTTCCTGCAGCGGGTGGCGGATGGCGGGTGGCGGGTTGTGGGCGAATACACAAAAGCCTCTGCTTCGCCCGCCACCCGCCACCCGTCACCCGCCACCCGCTTTCTCCGGCCTGCCCGCTGGGTCGCGGCCGCGGTGCTCCTGGTCAGCGCCGGTCTGGCGGTCTGGGTGATTCTCGCCACCGGCAAGGGCGGCAATGATGGCGATGGCGGCGACCCCCTGGCCAACGCTGACGTGGTCGAGCGTCTGATCGAATGGAACCTGGAGTTGGCCCAGGCACCTTCCGCTGAGGAGCGCAAGCGCCTGGCTCAAAGGGAGCCGGAACTCAAGACAGCCCTGGCCGAGGCGAAAGCGGAGTTGTCCCAGGAGGATCGCGAACTCTCGGAAGATTTGCTGGAGAACGGCGTCTGGCTTATCTCCCACGATGACCCGGTCGCCGAGGCGGACCGCTTCACCAAGGTCGCGGACAAGTTGCTGTCCCGGGTCGATAGGGCGAGCACCAAGGGCAAGGAGATCGAAGCCAGCCGCTTCACGCATCACTTGCTTTGCATCCAGAAGTTCGGTGTCGATCACTGCATGAAGAAGGCCGACAAGATGGGGCCTCTCAACGACGACCAGAAACAGCATCTCAAGAAGCTCGTGTTCCGCAACCAGGAGCGGGAAGATGCGCGGAAGTCGCTCTTTGATCGTGCTCCGCCGGGGTTCCGCCCAAAGATGCCCCACGAAATCGAAGATTGGCGTCAACCACCACCCTTCGGACCCTTCCCCGGCAAGGGCTTCAAGGGCAAAGGCAAGGGCATGGGCAAAGGCAGGTAGGTGCTGCGAGCCGAGCGGCACCTGCCCTTTCCCTCAACTGCAGTTGTCCGTGCCCACGAGGAAGCTCAATCCGCCATCCTCCCGCGGCCGACCTTGCGCTGCTGCCGGTTCCATTCCAGGAAGTGGTCGAGTTCGTCGGCGTCCGCTGCCCAGGCGCCGAACGCGCGCCGCAGCCCTTCGCCGGGCGGCAGTGGGCCCGGAGCCGCGACGGGTAAGGGCTCGATGGTCACCCCGACCTGTTGGCCGTCCGGCAGACCGGGGGCTTGCTCCAACTTGATCGTCTTGCCGTGGATCACGCCACGCATAGTCGTCTTCATGGGCTACCTCCTCTCCTTTGGGTCGAAAAGGTGCCAGGAATCGATTGCGGAGACTACACCTCCCCAATCGGTTCCTGGCACCTTTTCCGTCCCGTGGCACCTTTTCCGTCCTGGCACCTTTTCCGTCCCTGGCACCTTTTCCGTCCCGAATTGTGTCCGGCAGCGCTGAACCTCTTCTTGTCAAACTCCAACGAAAACGCCTCACCGGGTAACGGGTGGGGCTCCGACGTCATCGTTTCGCGGGCGCTCGCCGAACGCTCAGCACCACTCGTCCTTCTGCGACTCGGCGAGGCTGCGCATCTTCTTCATCGCCGGGGTTGAGAAGGTGCCATTCGTTCCTGGCATCTTTTCCGTCTTTTGGAGGGCTGCTCAGGAGGTCGTACCGGGATACGAAGGGGTCGTTTGCAGTTCCACAAGCCGCGCGTGACCGCGGAACGTGGCATCGAGGAACCCCAGGCAGCCGGCGTTGCCAAGGAGGGGGTAACGAATGGGTGCCGGCGAAAAACCGACGACCGCAGGCCAGCGCCAGACGGCGCCGCTCTCGTCGGCCAACTCAAGTTCGACATCCCCGAACCGCAGGGCGTGTTGCTGCCCACGCCAGCGGATCACCTGGCCGACGTCCGCTTTCAAGGTGACGCCGAGGGCGGTTGCCGCGTCCAGGGGAAAAATGCTATCGTCGGCCCCGGTATCCAACAGCGCCCGCGGGAAGTAGCGGAATCCTCCGGCCGATCCGAAGAGACGCACGGGCACGAGAGGCCGCCAGCGGGCGGTGCTGCCGGACGGCAGGGAAGGCGGCGGCGGACCCACCAACAGTTCCGACAGGTAAGGGAAGGACAGCATCACAGGAACTCCGCGCCGCCAAGAAAGTCCTCCGTCAGCGCGATGCGCTCCAGGGCTACCTCCTGCGGATTGGTGTTCGTCTCGGCGAGGCGCGTCTCCAGGGCTGCAAGGGTTGGAGCGCTGGCGAGGATACAGCGGCCATCCAGGCTGAAGGCGACCCACTGACCCTCGTAGGGCAGCAGTTCCGCCGCCGAGAACCGGGCTCGGTTTTGCTCGTAGAGGGTCATGCTGTCGGCTCCTCTCGGTTTGCCTGTTCGGGCACTTGGTTCACTCCGGCTGGCACGATCCTTCTGCGCGATCTCGATCCCAGGACGAT
>DASPXY010000313.1:0-8600 GCA_035637055.1 Gemmataceae bacterium
AACTGGGAGCGTCTGGTCAGTGCCGCGAAGACGCTGCAAGACCTGGCGGTTGAGCAGCAGGTGGCAGCGAAGAAGTGACAAGGCGAGGATCGAGGATCGAGAATCGAGGATCGAAGAATGAGCCGCCACGACGCCACGCACGATCCTCCATCCTCTATCCTCTATCCTCTATCCTCTATCCTCGTGGTATTGTTCCTCGCTCTCGTCGGGTGCCAGCCCGCCGCCCGCTACCCCGACGTGGGCGAGACCGAGTCCGCTGCACAGACCGGGAAGCGCAAGCCCCTCCTCCTGCCGGCGAACTACTCCTGGCTGAACCCGCATCCACCGCCTGACATTCCCATTCAGTTCGTCGCTGCAGCCACTCGGCCCGAGGAGTGGAAAGCCCTCCCGGAGTTCTGGAACCATCCGTGGGGCGGCGTGGCCGGTCAGCGCACGGTCCACCTTGGACTGTCGCCGCTCGGGGCCGTCGTTGCCCTGCGCCTGAGTGCCGAGCATGACGTGATCAAGATCAAGGTGCCGCTCGGCCTGCCCGATCCGACTCCGAACATCCCCGCCGCCAATCCGCCGACGCTCCTCAAATGGCGCCTGGGTAAACGTCTGTTCTTCGACAAGAAGTTGCTGCCTTCGTCGGCGGGAGGCTCCTACGCCTGTGCGACCTGCCACGATCCAGCAAAGGGTTACACGGAACCGCGTAACCGTTCCGTGGAGGGGCGGAATGCCCCGACACTGATCAACGCCGTCTACAACAAGCACCAGTTCTGGGATGGTCGGGCCACCTACCTCGAAGAGGTCGTCCAGCGCACCCTTGAGGACGAAAGCGTCCCGACTGCTTCGCTGACAAAGGATCTTGAGCCGGAGTATCGCCACGTCTGGTTCAACGTCGTCGGCCAGCTCCGAGGCCGGGCCGACTACCTGGGCGAGTTCGAGCGGGTCTTCGGCACCGAACCGACTCAGGATAACGTCGCCAAGGCGCTCGCGACGTACGTTCGCACCATCCTCTCGGGTGATGCCGTCTACGATCGGGCCGAGGCCGCGCGGCAGCAGCGCGGCGGCACGGAACTCGAAGCGAGCGACTTCGCGAAGGCTCTTGACCCCGTGTCCCTGAAGGCCCTCACCAGTGAGGCCCTGAGCGAGCAGCAAGTGGGCGCGCAGCTGGACCTGGGGCACCGACTGTTTCTCGGCCACGGGCGCTGTGTCGCCTGTCACAAGGGGCCGCTCTTCACCGATCACGATTTCCACAACATCGGCGTCGGCGAATCGCGCAAGGCGGAGAACATCCTTGATGGCAAGGGGAACGGTTACTTCGCGCACGCGCCGACCGGGTTGAAGGACAAGCGATACATCGGTGCCTTCAAGACGCCGACGCTGCGCGCGCTGCCGCGCACCGCCCCGTACATGCATCGTGGCGAGTTCGGCACACTCAGGGATGTCCTCCGGCACTACAACACGCTGCGAGCCAACCTCATTCTGACTTTCGCCCAGCACCTCGACCCGATCCTGCTCGATGGGCCGCACAGCGCCAGCGACCTGCGTCTGGAGGACGCAGATCTCCGTAGGCTGGAACTGTTCTTGAAGGCACTGGACGGCGGTCCCGTCCCGCCGAAGGTCGCGGAACCGTAGGAATCAGGGGTCAGGGACACAAGCCCGGAGCGCCAGCGACGGGACGGGAGCATGGTCCCGTCGCTGGCGCTCCGGGCTTGTGTCCCTGACCCCTCTGAAATTGAGGGGCAGCGATGGACAAGAACCTGCGGCGCGCGTATCTGATCGAGCTGCTCGGCACGTTTGCGCTGGTGTACTTCAGCGCCGGCGTCGTGTGCGTCAATTACATGACGACGCCCGTGAACCGCGAGCCTGCCAGCGCGGCCCTGGGGATTTCGCAGCCGGGCGTGGTGGGCATCGCCCTGGCTCAGGGGTTGATCCTGGCGGCGCTGCTGACGGTGACGGTGCCGCTCTCGGGCGGCTATCTCAACCCGGCCATCGCTCTGATGCTGTGGGTCTTCAACCGCCTCGATCATGTCCGTGTGTCCTGGCTGATTGGGGCTCAGGTGTTCGGAGCGGTGCTCGCCGGGTTCGTGCTGCGTTTCACCTTCGAGGCGGGCGTTCCGGACACCGTTCCCGGCGCCCCGCCGCCGGCGCCCGCGGTGTTGACCGTCGCCCGCATGGGCACGCCGCACCTCAGCGAGCGGGCCTACCCGAATCTGAGTGTCGCCACAATCCTCGCCGGCACCGGCGTTGAACTCGTCTTGACCTTTTTCCTTGTCTTCGCCATCTTCGGAGGCACTCTGAACGGATCCAGGCCGCGTTTCACGGGCTTGCCCGCAGGGTTGACGATGACGGCCTGTGTCCTGTTCGGCTATGCGTTGACGGGCGCCGCGGTGAACCCGGCACGCTGGGCCGGGACGGTGTTCTGGGAAACGATGCTGCCGCGGCCAGAGAGGGCCCCGAGTCCCTTCGCGGACATGTTTGTCTATCTCGCAGGGCCGATCATCGGCGCCCTGCTCGCGGGGACGGTGTACTTCCGCCTGTTGCTGCCCGCTCAGGAGGCGGACAGCGCCGACGCGGTGGCAAAAACCGCCGAGGCCGCGAAAGCGACCTCGCAGCATGTGCGGGCCAAGAAATAGGGATCAGGGGTGGCTCGTAGTCCCGCCTTTAGGCGGAATGACACGTGTTCCGCCTAAAGGCGGGACTACGAGCCACCCCTGACAAGGACGGTCCCATGCAGCCGTTGACCCTGGACGATCTGCTGCCGCTGGAAGAGTATAGCAGCCGTCGCCGTGAGTTCTTCGAGTCGCTGCACCGTTATCTCGATCGTTATCGTCGCCTCCGAATCGGCCCCCGCCTGACGCTGCTTTTCGAGAACCGGCAAACCCTGTGGTTCCGTGTCCAGGAGGTGGTTCGCGTCGCCCGTCTCGCCGACCCCGCACGTCTCCGCGAGGAACTGGCACTGTATAACCGCCTGCTGCCGGGACGCGATCGCTTACAGGCTGCCCTGCTGATCGAGGTGGCGGACGAGGCCCGCTTGGTCGAGGAGTTGGCCCCTTGGCAGGCGTTGATGGGCGAGCATCTCCGGTTGCACGCAGGTGAGGGTTGCTTCCCCGCGACGCTGCTCACCTGCCGGCCGGAGGATCGCTGTTGCGGCACGGCTCACTGGATACAGTTCGCCATTGATGCCGCCGGTCGCAAGCACCTCGCCGACCTCCGCAAACCCGCCTATGTCGAAGTGACCTTGCCTTCCTATCAGCACCAGAGCCCGCCGCTGCCGGACGAAGTGCGCCAAAGTCTGGTCGAAGATCTGGAATTGTCCGACCGCGACGCCGCCTGACTCCCTATCCAGTCGATGTCCTTCTGTTTAGCGACGAACGAGCGGCGGGGTTTATCCCCGCCGTGCGAGACCCCCACGGCGGGGATAAACCCCGCCGCTCGTTACCCTCGGCAACGGAATTCGGCAATTGCTCTACACGGCCCACCTCACCCGTCGCTCAAGCACTGGTACGGATGGCTGCGAGACGATAGGCTGGGGAGAGTCGATCAACTCCAACGGCAACCCGCGAACGAAGGAGGGCGATGATGAGCGCACCTGACTCTCGGAATTCGGTCGAATACTGGCAGCGCATCAGTGCCCGCTGGAAGGGGATCGCTATCGCACTCGGGGCCGTTCTCGTGCTGCTTACCACTCTTGGAACGGTGGCCCTTGTAGGGGAGAGCGCCGCGAAAATCGCAGCGCTCGACGAGACCGGAGCTCGACCGTGGATGCAGGAGGTAATGGGTCTCCAGGCAGAAGTGCGGCAGCTCAGACGGGAGAAAGAACTCCCTGCGCTGCGGAAAGCTATCAAGGAGTGGATCGAGAAGGGACAGATGGAGCGGGGGTTCGCCAGGGAGGGGCGGGTAGTGATCGAGATGAGGGCCATCCCAATCCCCACCCGCAACGCGCCAACGGAATTCGTCAAAGGCCGGGTTCTCAAGATCGATGAGACCGATCGCACGTTGGTGAGGGTGTCGCTGGGCAGTGATGACGGCGTCCACAAGGACAACACGCTGGAGGTGTACCGCTTGCAACCGGAGCCGGAGTACCTGGGTCGGTTGCTGATACGTGAGGCTCGCTCCAAGGAGGCCGTCGGCAGATTGATGAAGCCGCCCTTCGCACGTAGCCCTCTGAAGGCGGGCGACGAGGTCGCGAGCGATACACAGCGTTGAGGGCACCGAGTGTTGGAACGCACCCGAACTATCTGAGGCCGCCCTGCAACTCCTACGTCGGCTTGGAAGACTCGGATCCGAGTCCACCTGGGCCGTTGGGGTGGACTGGAGGGTCGGGAGGCCCCTTGGGAAGAGACTTGGACCCACTCCCTTCGATTGTCAAGTTGGAGGAATGGGGTAGATTAAATGGCAGGGTCTGATTCAACACTCAACTCGACGCAGGAGTCCAACACATGGCGGAGAAGACAAACGGCCACGACGGGGCAGCCGCCCCGCAGAAGGCCCAGGCACAGCCAATGAACAAAATGCAAGCGGTCCGCAGGGCCTTGAACGAGATGGGCCCGGATGCGACGCCGTCACAGATGCAGCCATACATCAAGCAGAAGTTCGGCATCGACATGAGCACCGACCACATTTCCACCTACAAGGGCGATATCCGTCGCAAGGCCAAGGAGGCGAAGAAGGCGGCCCCGAAGGCAGCGGCGGCAGCCAAGCCTGCCGCTGCCAAGCCCGCCGCCAAGGGCAAAGCCAAGGCCAAGGCTGCGCCTGCGGCAGCCGCGAAGGCACCTCCGAAGGCGGCTGGTGGCAGCGTCAGCCTGCACGACATCCAGACACTGAAGGGGCTTGTCGGTCGGGTCGGGGCGCAGCAGTTGCGGACGCTCATCGACCTGTTCTCTCGGTGAGCGTGGGCGAGGGTCGCCATTGCCGAGCGGCGGCCTGGCACGGACAATAGGGGAGGTGCTGTGGGCCTGTCACCCCGAGATCCGAGGGCCACCCATGCTCAGCTGGAAGGTCGCCGCCGTTCAGATGGATTGCCACTTTGGCAACCGCGCGCACAACCTCGAAGGAGTTCGCACAGGTCTGCGTGAGGCGGCCGCACACGGTGCCCGGCTGGTGGTCTTTCCCGAGTGTGCCCTGACCGGCTACGCTTTCGACAGCAAGGACGAGGCCTGGCCGCACGCCGAGGCCATTCCCGGCCCGAGTACCGACGCCCTCGCCGCCGACTGCCGGCAGCTTGGTGTCTGGGCGGTGGTCGGTTCGCTGGAGCGGGTCGAGCGGACGAAAGACCTCTTCAATGTCGCCATCTTGGTCGGGCCGGACGGTCTCGTTGCCGTCTACCGCAAGCTGCACCTGCCGCTGCTGGGGGTGGACCGCTTCACAACGCCGGGCGATCGGCCTTTTGCGGTCCACGACCTCGGCGGGCTGCGCGTCGGCATGACCATTTGTTACGACGGCAGCTTTCCCGAGTCGGCGCGGGCGCTGATGCTGCTCGGTGCCGATCTGGTGGTGCTGCCGACGAACTGGCCGACCGGCGCGGTCAGCACGGTCAAGTACCTCATCCAGGCGCGGGCGCTGGAGAACCACATCTATTACGCGGCAGTCAATCGGGCCGGCGAGGAGCGCGGCTTTCGCTTCATCGGCCAGAGCCGCCTCGTCGATGTGAACGGCGAACTGCTCGCCGCCAGCACTAGCGATCGGCCGGAAATCCTCTATGCCGACATCGACCCGCAGCGGGCGCGCGAGAAGCACATCGTCAAGATCCCCGGCAAGTACGAGTTGCACCGCACGGCCGACCGTCGCCCGGAGATGTACGGCGTGTTGTGCGAGTCGCGCGCAAAGAACTCATAGGAGGCCGCGATGAGACAATCCGCCGGGACGCTTCTCTATCGTGACGGCCCACAAGGGCTGGAAGTGCTGTTGGTCCATCCGAGCGGCCCGTACAACCGCCGCGCCCCGTGGAGCATTCCCAAGGGGGAACCCACCAAACATGAGGCCGCCAATCTCGAAGTCACGGCCCGTCGCGAAACGCTGGAGGAGACGGGAGTCACGGCGGGCGAACTTGTCTCTCTGGGGGATATGATATATCGCAAGAGTCGCAAACAGGTCCATTGCTTCGCAGGCCCGGCCCCTGCTGACGCGGAGCCTCGCCTCGCCTCGTGGGAGATCGACCAGGCGCGCTTTGTGTCGCTTGAGGAGGCCCGTAATCTGATCCACCCCGATCAGGCGGTGTTCCTCGATCGGCTGGCCGAACATCTCGGGTGGAATTGAGGGGCGGTCACAGCCGCTCCACCCGGAGCGTATGCTCCTGCAGGAAATCCTCGCACTCGGGCCGCGTGAAGACCCCGGGCGTGGAGCCAATGGCGCGGACGCAACTCGCCCCGAGAGCGCTCGCCACACGCAAACACTCCTCCGGTTCCAGACCGTGCAGGAGCCCGTAGATGTAGCCCGCGTCGAAGGCGTCGCCGCCGCCGCTAGCGTCTACACACGGCATCGAATAGACGCCGGACCGCAAACGCACTCCATCCCCAACCAGCACCGCGCCCTCGGAGCCAAGAGTGACCACGGCGGTGTGCGCCCCGAGTTGGTGAAACAGTTCGGCCTGGCGGATCGGGTCTTTCTCGCCGGTGATTAGTTCCGCTTCCAGGTTGTTCGGCAGGAATACATCGACGTGCGGGAGTAGTTCCTTGAGCATGGCCAGGTAGTCGGCCGGTCCTGGGGTGACGACGTCCAGGACAGTCTTCGCCCCTGCCGCTCGGGCCGCAGCAAACACCGGCGCCAGTTCTTCCGCCAGGACGTTCTGCATCAGCAGATAGCCGCCGAGATAGAGGACGCGGCAGTTGCGTAACCGCGCCGTCGGAATGTCGGCCGCGCGGAACTCACCATTGGCGCCGAAGGTGTGGATAAAGCGGCGATCCTGGCCGGCGACGTTGACGATCATCGTTTGACTGGTTTCCGCCTTCGGACTGACTTTGAGGGCCGAGACGTCAACGCCGGTCTCCTTCAGCAAATCGGCGACGACACGGCCGAAGACGTCGCCGCCGACGCGACCCACGACGCCGGCGCGGATGCCCATCTTGACGAGATCGACGGCGACGTTTGCCGCACAGCCGCCGATGGTCAACAGCATGCGGTCGGTCGTCACCAGTTCGCCTGCGACGGGCAGGTGCGAGATGGGGGCGCAGACATGATCGGCGACGATGATGCCGGCGCACAACACGTCAGAAGAGTCGCTCATGGTGGCCCCTCGGCCAACGGGTTGCTCCGATCAGAGGCTATTGAACGCCTTGAAATGGACGGTCAAGGCAGGCTTGGCCGCTTTCAGGTCGTCCAGACCCTTTTTCCAGCGGTGGTCAACGCCATTCGGGAGTCTCAGAATCTTCAGCTGCGGGAGGGCTTTGAGGTCCGCGAGCCAATCGGCCTTCAGGGGACCGAATTTTATTTTCGTGAGGCGTTCGAGAGCAAACCGGACATCCATGTTGGAACAATCCACTTGGAGATCCTCCAGGACGGGGAGGAGTCGTAAAGCTGCCACACCTCTGTCCGAGAAGCGACAGTTATCCCCCAACCGGAGCCGCTTCAGCTGTTTGCACCCCTGAAGGTGTTCCAGCATCCCATCGGTCGGGTCAGTCCCGAGAACGAGTTCTTCAAGAGCGGGCAATTCGGCCAAGTGGGCGAATCCTTTCCCATCCGTGGATTCGACGCTCTGGACGAAGAGCGTCTGGAGGTGCTTCATCCCACGTAAGTGCGCGAAACTTGCGTCTGTCATCCCGGGAGTCCATTTATCGCCTTGGAAGACTGAGTCCAGCCGGAGGCCGAGCGTTCGGAGTTCTGTCAAACCTGCTAGTTGCGCCACGACGTCATCCCCAGCAGTAGCCATGATGCTCAACTTCGTGACCTTGGAGACGTTCTTCAGATGAGGCAGGGCTTCCGGCAGGTGGCCGACGATCACCACGCTCACCCCGCCAGTCGAGGGATCCTGCTCGATCTTGGCAACCTTTCCAAGTTCCTCGAGGGACTTCGCAGAAGAGGGACCGCAACCGGGAACCCCAAGCACGAAGAGGAGAAGGAGGGGCAACGTCGCAACGCGGAGGGGAGACACAGAAGATCCTTTCCTTCTCGGCGGAGAAAAAAGGAGTGGTGCTGGCAAAAGGGGAGCGTTCCCACCACGATGAAAGCAGAAACAGCCCGTGGGTTTCCCCACGGGCTGTTTCATCAATTCCCGGCGATAACCTACTCTCGCGTTGTTGACACTACCATCGGCCCCGGCTGCTTAACGGCCGTGTTCGGAATGGGAACGGGTGTTTCCAGCCAGGTATGCTCACCGGAAAGCTGCTTCGCAGTGGTGCGTGGTGCGAGGTGCGAGGTGAGTAAAGACAGAACCTTCCTGTCTTGACTCACCACTCACCTCGCACCACCCACCACGGCTGGTATAGCAATTGGTAGGGGTAAGAGTTGGTCTCTGCATGAGTCCTTGGTGGCTGGTCGCCTGGGGCATACCCAGAGGGCCAGCCGAGCAAAGGATCAATGCGGCCAAGCGTTTGGCTGTTAGTACTGGTCAGCTGAGTACATTGCTGTACTTACACACCCAGCCTATCGACCTGGTGATCTTCCAGGAGCCTTCGCCC
>DASPXY010000314.1:0-3770 GCA_035637055.1 Gemmataceae bacterium
AAACAGTTGTGGGAGAGGCGCGGCCTGAAGGTCGTGGACGTTGCCGAGCGCCACCGGCAGACGATGTTGAACATCCTCGACGCGGAGTTGACACGAGAAGAAGCGCGGCTGAAGGCCCTGCGCGAGGGACGGGCGGCGAAGGTGCGCGAGATGGCCGCCCTGAACGTGGAGAACCTGATGGAGCAGCGCCGCATCACGGACGTCAAGGCGAAACTGACGCATCTCCTCGCAGACTGCGATTTGCTGGTCGTGCCGCGATTCACCTTCTACAACCTCGCGCGCCGCGATTACATCCCTGCCTGGCGGCACGGGCTGGAGCCCGAGCAGGTCGAGGCCGTCAAGGAGTTCCTCAAGGCCGGCAAGCCCGTGCTGTTCTGCCTGGGACCGGCGAACGACGATCCCGACCCGCGGGCGCGCCGGCCACCGGACGTCAAACCGGATGCCCTGGAGCCGATCCTGGCTGATCTCGGTTTCAAGTTGCCGGTGCAGACGGTGCTCTACGATGCCCAGGCGCAGGCACCGACGGATCGGCGAGCCAGCTTTTTGGGACGGCCGGGAGAGGTCATTCTGCCGCCGGTCAACTTCGACTGGCCCGCGGGCACCGGACGTCCGCCGGGGGTGAAGGGGCTGGCGGAGGGCGTGCCGCACCCGATCCGCACCAGTCTGCGGCTCAACCTGGGTGAACGCGGCGCGGACCCCGAACTGCGGTTGCGCTATCCACGTCCGGTCTATTTTGAAGCGCCGTCGGGATCGAGGTCGAAGGTCGATCCGGTGTTCCTGATGAGTGGCCCCGACAGCTGGAATGAGAAAGAGCCGTTCCCAACCGGCAAGCGCACGCCGCGCTTTGAGGCGCCCAAGTTGGGCGACCCCGAGCGCGGAACTCTCAGTGAGAAGCGGCGCGGCCCACTGCCCATCGCGGCGGCGGCCGAGGTGAAGGTGCCGGCAGCCTGGTATGCGGATCCCAAGCAGGCGAAGGAGCGACCGACAGTGCGCGTGGCGGTCATTGGCCAGGGGACGTTGCTTGCGGGCGACAGTCTGTCGCCGGCGCGTGAGAAGTTGGTCTTCGACGTCGCCAACTGGTTGCTGGGCCGCGACGACTCCTTGAGCCAGGACACGCAACGCTGGGCCTACCCGCGCGTTTCTTTGAAAGAGCAGGCAATTGGGCTGTGGCGCTGGGGGACGTTGCTGGGGATGCCGCTGCTTTTCATCTATTTCGGGTGCGCCATGTGGATGGTACGGCGCCTGCGCTGATCGATCCCTTGTTTAGCCTCGGTTCGGAACCCGAGCGCCAGCGAGTGGCACGGTCAGGCCCTCGCTGGTGCTCGGGTTCTGACACCGTGCGGCTGCCGAACGCGGTTCGCAGAACCGCGGCTAAACCACAGGATGAACGCGATGAACCTGAAAACCACTCTCGTCCTGACGCTGCTCGTTGCTGCCGGCGTGCTTTCCTGGTTGTTCCTGTTGCCGCGCCCCGGCAAGCGGGCCAGCGATACGCTCACCTTGCTGGAAGAGCAACTGACGCCGGCCAAGCTCACGAGTATCGAGATCAAGCACGGCGACCGCAAGGTGGAATTGTCCCGTGAAGGCGGCGAGTGGTCGCTGCCTGGCAAATGGCCTGTGCGCAAAGCCGAGGTCGAGGCCCTCGTCGGTACCCTGACCAGCCTGCGCTCGCGCTTCGAGCCGATCGCGCTGGGTACGCCGCCCGACCTGGCCAGATATGGTCTTGACCGTGACCCGCTCGTGGTCAAGGTGAAGACAGGCGGCAAGGAGCACAAACTGACCTTCGGCGAGAAGGCCGACGAGACGAACCATTTCTCGCAGGCGACCTACCTGCGTCTCGGGGAGAGTAGCGAGGTGGTGCGGCTCGCTCCGAACTTGATCGGCATCCTGGAGCGGCCGCAGGACTACTACCGGCAGCGTCGCCTGTTCCCCGCCGAGCGCGTCGCGAAGGAGAGTGGTTCGCAGGAGAAGGTGGATCTGCTGCTGGCGAAGAAAGTCGAGGTGACCAGCGGCGCGACGGGCTATGCCGTCGAAAAGAGCGACGACGGCTGGCGCGTGCGCGACCTGGCGCGCGACGATGCAGGGCAATTCAAGCCGGGCCACATTCAGGATCGTGCCGATCCGGAAACGCTCAAAAGGATCCAGGCCGCGGTGCCCGACATCTGGGTCGAGCGCTTCGTGGCAGCCCGCGAGAAGAAGGAATTCGGCCTGGACAAGCCCGAGCAGACGGTGACGGTGGCACGCCCCAGCGGCGACACGTTGACGTTGCTGGTTGGGAACATCTCGCGCAAGGGGCCTGCCAAGATCCAGAAGTCGCCCTTCGACCCGCAGATGAAGATCCCCCCGAAGGTGACTTTCGAGGAATTCCGCTACGCCCGCCTCAAGGACAATGACCAGGTCTTCGAGGTCCGCACCGATCGGCTGAAGGATCTGCCAACGAGCGTCGCCGACCTGCGCGACCCGCAGCTAGCGCGCTTCGCCGCCACCGACGCCCGCCGTGTCGAGATCGACGAGGATGGCCGGCGCCTGGTCTTCGTCCACGACAAGGACAAGGACCGCTGGCGCATGGAGAAACCGTCGGCCGTGGACGTTGAGGACGCCAAGGTGTCGGAACTCCTCAACAGGCTGTCGGGGTTGGAGGCCCGCGGTGCGGACATCATCGATAAAGCCGACCCGAAAATGTCTGGCCTCGACAAGCCGGCATCAGTGAAGATCACCCTCGAAGAGAAAAAAGAGGGAGAAAAGGACAAAAAGACGCGCGAGGTGACGTTCCTGCTAGGCAAGCAGGCGGAGAAGGATCGGCTCTATGTTCAGGTCGCCGGTACGGCGCGGATCAACCAGGTCGAGGACGAGGTACTGAAGTTGGTGAAGCGGCCGGCCCTGGCCTACCGCAGCCGGCGCTTGCTCGACGTGCCGACGCGCGACCTGGTGGAGATCAAGGTGAAGCGCGACGCGGAGACGCTGACGCTGACTCAGGAGAAGAGTGACTGGAAGTTGACGGCCCCCGTGCAGGCCGAGGCGGACGCCGGCAAGGCGGCGCAACTGGCCGGCGAGGTGGCGCGGCTGGAGGCAGTAGAGTTCATCGCGGACAACGTCAGCCCGGAGGATCTCGACAAGCTCTACGGCCTGGCGAAGCCGGCCGCGACAGTGACGGTGAACTTCAAGGACAAGGAGAAGGCGGGGCGGACGCTCACACTCGGCAAGCAGCGGCCGGGCAAGCAGGAGTTCTTCGCTCGCCTCGACGGCGATCCCACCGTCTTCGCCGTCAAGAAAGAGACACACGACATCCTCGAACGCGACTCGCTGGCGTATCGTCCGCTCAACCTGTGGCGGCTGCCCCCCGATGGCATTGCGGAGGTACGCATCCTCAAAACGGAGCCGGAATATCGCTTGAGCCGCGAAGGCGGCGACTGGAAGGTCAGCGGTCCGTTCGACGCGAAGGTGCAGGCGGAGCAGGTGCGATCGATGGCGAAGGAACTGGCCGACCCGGATGCGGAACGCTACGTCGCTCACGCCACCAAGGAGCCGGAGAAATACGGTCTCGATAAGCCATATCTGCGCGTGACCGTCCGCGAGGCGCTGCCGAAGGACGCGAAGGAAGGCAAGGAACACGTCCTGATGATCGGCGGCAAGGCAGACAAGGGCGGCCGCTACGCCCAACGCGGCGGTGCCGACGGAGTCTTCGTGCTACCCGAGAAGTTGGTCGCCGTCATCGACCGTGACGCGCTCGACCTCCTCGACCGCAAACTACTGGCGCTCGACGAGAACAA
>DASPXY010000315.1:0-26388 GCA_035637055.1 Gemmataceae bacterium
GTCCTGGTTGGCGACGGTTGCGGCGTCAAGCTTTTTGACCAAACTGGTCAACGGATCGCTGATCTTGCGGGCGAAGATCATCGCGACTGGATTGGTGCCGTTGCGTCAGACCAGGCAACGTTTCTCGCCCGCGGAGGCGCCGGTGACGTTGAGCGGGTCGAACTGCGTGACGTTTTCGCCCACCTGCGGGCCGGACTTGAGCGCCTCGCCCGCCGTCGCACCGGCCACGGCCAGCACGGCGAGCGCGAACGCTCCCATAACGAATCGCTGCATCATCGAAGCCCTTTCATCGTGGAGAAACCGGACAAGCAACGAAGTCTGGTCTATCAGGCTCGACGTCCATGAAAAGGGGCTTATTCGTTTTGGTGATGCTGGCCCGCAGTCGAAGAGCAGACGTCACTAACCCGAAGCGTAAGCGAGGGAATGAGGAAAGGCGCCCTCGCTTACGCTTCGGGTTAGTGACGTCTGCGAGTTCTAATTCCCCAGCGGCGTCCCAACCGGCCGCACCTCATCGACCTGGATGCGGAGTTTGTCCCCGGCCTCGGTCGCCGTCAGACGATAGCGCCTGCCGTTGACCGTCAGTTCATCAGTCCGCGGCAGCTGGGCGCATTGCCAGAGCGTTTGCTCCTTCGCGTCGCGCACACAGAGGGCGATGTTGCGCTGCGTCGATACCCAGCCGGCATGCAGACCTGGCATGGGCAGGACCGTCGTCCCCGGGATCGACAGCGGACAGGCGACGGAACTGAGCGGCATGGGCGTCATTGGCGAGCGCTCCTCCTGGCTCACCGTCATCGTCGAGTTCCACCCAAGCGGGGCGTTCGCCAGCCGCACCAGTTCTCCCGTCAGGCGTACCTTGCGCTTGTCGGGCAGCACCTCCACCTTGACCCCGCGAACGTGCGCCGGCAATTGGGGCTGGGCGAGCCGGGCGTCTGCGATCTGGAAGCCGCGCCTTGCCGAGCGCTCCACGGTGAACTTGAAGGACATATCTTTCGACCCTTGCGGAAACTCGACGCGGAACGGATACGGATGCGGATCGGTGGTAATGTGGACGGCCTGGTGCGAGACGTTCAGCACAGCCATGAGCGTCCCGGCCGGTTGTGGATCGACGCGGACGATCTGCGACTTCTCGACGACCTTCTTGCCGCCGTAGGCCGCCAACTTGAGCAGGTGATGGCCGGGCTGCTTGAGCGTGACGTAGCGCTCCTGCGCAGACGAAACGTCGCTGATGACCTCGACCGGCTGTTCGTGACTCGGCACCCAGACCGCCAGGTCGGCGTTCTTGACCTTGCTGACGACCTTGAAGGTGGCCGGGGCGTAGTTGTCCGGACGGATCGGCACGACCTCGAACGCCTCGATGGCAGGCGGATCGCTGACGGCGGCGTCCCCGAGCGTGAGGTTGACGCTACGATCGTTCTCATCGCTGAAGAGATTGCGCAGACTCAGCTTGATACTGTAGATGCCTGGCCGGCTATAGGTATGCGTGACGCTCTGCTGGCTGGAAACAAACGGCTCCAGGGCAGTCCCGTCGCCGAAATCCCACCAGCCGTCGCTGGCGCCGCTGGAGCGGTTCTGAAAGACAACCTGCAGGCCGTTCACCTCGGACGAAAAGTTGGCCACGGGTTTGCCCGGTTTGATGACACCGTTGAGCAGCCCGGTGAAGTACATCAGGCCGGCGCCCGAGATCAGTCCGAAGATGGTGGTAACGCCAGCCTTGACCCAACCGCCCTTGCCCGCGGCTTTTTCCTCGGCCATGTGCGGATCCTCCGTGATCGTCGCTGCACTCCCCCCGTGGGGAGGTCGAGCGCCAGAGGATACGCCATCAGCCGGGGCGGCGTCGAGAGATGTTTTTTACCGCCGCTGCGCCTCTGCTCTTGCTCTGCGCCGGGAAAAAGCTATAGTCGCTGCTCCCTGACGCCGTGGCCGCGGGTCGCTGACGACCACGGTGCGGGGCCGTCGTCCAGCCTCACGCCCCGAACGGAGGGATCCGTGTACGTCGCTTGTTCGACCTTATGCTTTGCGAGACATCCCCTTGAGCGCGCCCTGCGCATCATTGGCGAACTTGAGTTCAGCAAACTCGATGTCGCCATCCACGAGAAGGGCCCACACCTCAAACCATCCGAGGTGGCTGCCGACGTCGGCCTGGCGGCGCAACGCATCCGCATCGGACCGAGCCTTACGCCGGCTGCTTTTAGCGTCCAGATCGAGGCCAACAGCGCCGAGGAATACCAGCGCCAGTTGCGCGCCGTCTGCCGTTTGGCGCGGATGTCCACCGTGTCGATCATCGCGGTGCCGGCGGCCTGCAGCGGGACGAGCATCGACGCCGAGGTCAAGCGCCTGACGCCTCTGGTTCACCTCGCCCTTGCGGAGGGAATTGTGCTGACCCTGCCGACTCGCATCGGCACACTGACCGAGCATCCGGACACGGCGGCCGAACTGTGCGAACGCATCCCCGGCCTGGGGCTGACGCTCGACCCGAGCCACTACATCGCCGGGCCGCATCAGGGCAAATCCTTCGAGCAGGTCTACCCCCATGTGCGCCACGTCCACCTGCGCGACACGGGCCGCGGCCCAGAGCAATTCCAGGTGCGCGTCGGCCAGGGCGAGGTGGAGTACGGCCGCATCGTCGCCCACCTGTCGCGCTACAACTACGACCGGTTGCTGACGGTCGCCATCCACGACACCCCCGAAGCGCCCGCCGCCATGGACGCGGAGGTACGCAAGCTGAAATATCTTCTGGAGAGTCTGGCGTAACGAGTTGAGACCGCATGACACAAGCCCGGAGCGCGAGCGACGGGACGGTAGCAGGCTACCGTCCCGTCGCTCGCGCTCCGGGCTTGTATGGGGTTGTATCGGCGGTCTGTTAGTGATGGGCAGCGACCGGCCCAACGCACGGCGCCGGGGCAGGGGGCATGATCGGCGTGCAGACCGGCACCTGCACGGTGTACTGGTACTGCTGGAGTTCGCAATACGTCTGTGTCACCCGCGTCTTCGTGGGGACCGTCTCACAGACGTAGTAAGTGCGCGTGCCAACCTTCGGCACTGCCTTGTAGCTCACCACGTTCACCGTGAAGTGATGCACTTCCGACACCATCTTCGACACCAGGCGGAAGCTCTTTTGCTCCTGAGTCTTCCAGCTGACCTGCTGGACGACGACCTCACGCTCCTGTGGCACCATCTTCATCACGGTCCGCGTGACGGGCTTCATCACCGTGACCCGCTGGCAAACGGTGTACGTGCAACCCGTGCAAGGATCGACCATCGGGCAGGGCACCGTCACACAAACGGGAACGTTCTCGACCACCGGCGTCGGCACGCAGGTGTAGAAGGTCTGCTTGACCTTCGTCGGCGTGTACACCGGCACCTGGACGTTGAAGGTGTACGGGACTTGTTCGGTCACGCAGCGATAGTGCGTGACGGAGCGCTTCTCAGGGGTCGTAATCGTCTCATACTCATTGTAGTTGAACTTCTCCTCGACCGGCTTGGTCACGAGCCGATTGACGACGACCTCGACCTCGCGCGATCTCATCACTGGCCGATAGCCTGTCCTCACCTGCTCGACGTAACTGACGGCCATCGGGACACAGGGTGCAAAGGGGGCGGCGTAGGCCTGCCCACAATCGCTCCCCCGGCGACCGTGCGCCCGACTCTCGGCCGTCGTCAGACTCAGGACAGCGAGCGTCAAGCCTGCCAATGCGAGCCTTCTCATGACCTCTCCTTCGTGTGGCAGAATAGGGAAAAGGGTTAAGTTGGGCAATCTGGACAAACTGAAGATAAATTGCCAGGATTCCTCTGCCATTGCAATGCCAAATGCGCCTTTTTTTCGCTTTTTTCGAGGGAGTCTGGCCGCACAGCCTGACCAGTCTGGAAAGGCTAGGTAATCTGCAAAAGAGATGCCGGAAGGCGGGAGAAGGCTAAAGGAAAAAGGCAAACGGAAAAAAGAAGAGAACCAATAACCCTCTTCTTTTTTCCTTTTGCCTTCTGTGGTTCAGAAGTGGTTTCAACACCAACCCGAAGCGTCAGCGAGGACCGTCCTCGCTGACGCTTCGGGTTGGTAACACAGGTTGTGAAACGGCTTCTCAGCCGCCGCTGTCTACAAGGCTGTGACCGGAGGCGATGCGGACACGATACGTTCCGGTCGAAGCGTTGTTCCAGGGACTCGGGCCGATGTGCAGGTACAGCTTGCCCGAGCGCGACGGCCGACCGCTGTAGCGCTCGCCGATCACGAAGGGGGTGCCGTCCTCGCCGATGCGGCCGACCAGGGCGCCCGGCACGACGGCGGCCTCTGCCGGCACCCCCGGGCGGCGCAGCGGTTGAGCGTTCGTCATCCCGCCAGGACTGGCCGTGTACTGCCCGGGGCCCTGCGGCCAGAGATCCACCAGGCCCGAGGCGATGATGTTCAGGTCCAGGTGCGGATCGACCTGAATGCCGGAGTCAAGCCATTGCCCGGGCGCGCTCCCATACCGGGCAGCATCGACCAGCACCTCGGTTTCGCCGGCAGTCTCCAGCCAGCGAATTCCCATCATCTGATAGGGCTTTAGGTTCAATTCGCCGAAATACTCCGCGCGGGCCTTGATCCCCGTGGTGACCACGCGGCCGATGATGGTGAACCTGGTCGTGCGGATGACGTCTTCTTCCTTGAGGCGCAGCAGCCGTGCCGGCACCTTGGCCTCGATCGACTTGAGCGCTGCCGCGGCGCGCTGGGCGACCTCCGGCTCCTTGCTCTTGGCAGCGCGGTGCAGCGCGGGGTACGCTTGTGCCCCCAGCGTGATCAATTCCTTGACCGCCGCGTCGCGCTGCCGGTAATGACTGCTCGCCAGCTGCTTCAGAGCATCCTGAATTTTCGCCTCCACCCCGTCGGCGAGGTGGAGGCCAAACTCGATCGAGCGGATGTCCTTTGGCGGCACCGTCAGTTTGCCAAAGTCTGTCTGCACCTCGATCGGTTCCTGCAAGATGGTCACGTAGACAGTGCTGCCGTTCACGAAGCGCACTTCTGCGCCCTTGCCCTCCGTGGCGGACTTCGTGTCCTGCGCGACCGTCTTGTCTTCCTTGACAGGTGGTTGACTGCGGCCCTCGACGGCCCACAGCAAACCCGCCACCAGAAGCCCCAAGACATGCGACCTCATCGTAGGTCCTCCCTGAGAAGAAACTGTGAGGGAAAGGCAATTAAGTGTACAAAACAGGAGCGATTTTAGACAACCCCAGCTGCGAATGGTGGATGGTGGGTGGCGGATGGTGGATGGTGAAGAGAGGCAAACTCCTTCTTCACCATCCACCATCCACCACCCACCATCCACCATTCCAGGTTGCCGTACGCTCTTGGAAGGATAGCATGTGGTTGAAACCCGGCGGCCGCGCCTGGGGTACTCATCCTCAACCAGAAACTGCGGAAGAAGCGGTTCGCGTGCGGTGCGCCTTGGCGGAGCTGGAAGGTCTTCCGGCCTAAATCCGGACACTCTACTCTCACCTTCTCACCCGAGCCTGGGCCGCATCGTTCTCCTGCAAACGTAAGGAGGATCCTCTCATGAGCGCTCGTCTGACCTTGGCGGCGGGCCTGGTCGCCTTGCTGCTGCCCGTTGGTTCGGCTGTCGGCCAGGGGCCATCGCCTCCGGCGAAGCGAGCCGCTGCGGCCATTCCCGATGTCCAGACGCTGGCCGTCTTGATCGACCAGCACCTCGCGAAACGCTGGGCCGACGTGAAAGTCACGCCGGCGCCGCTGGCCGACGACGCGGAATTTCTGCGGCGCGTCTACCTCGACCTCGCCGGCCGCATCCCGTCCGTCGCCGAGGCACGCTCGTTCCTGACAGACAAGAACGCGGATCGCCGCACGCGACTCGTCGAACGTCTGCTGGCCAGCCCGCGTTACGTCACCCACTTCGCCAACGTCTACCGCGCCTTGCTGATCCCCGAAGCGAGTAACAATTTCCTCGTGCGTCTCCAGCAGGGTTCCTTCGAGGACTGGCTGAAGCAACAGGTCGGCCGCAATGTTGGCTACGACCGTCTCGTTCACGAGCTACTGACCGCGCCGCTGCCGCAGGGCTTCAATGCCTTCAGCTTCGGCGGCAACGCGGCGCCGAGCACGCTGGCGTTTTACTCGGCCAAGGAGTTCCGCCCCGAAAACCTGGCCGCAGGTACGGCGCGGGCGTTCCTCGGCATCAGCATCGAGTGCGCCCAGTGCCATCCCCACCCCTTCGCCGACTGGAAGCGCGAGCAGTTCTGGGGCTTCGCGGCCTTCTTCTCCGGGATTCAGTCACAGCGCTTCATGGACTTCCTCTTGCCCGGCGCCGAACTCCAGTTCAAGCGCGAACTGACCATGCCGAACAGCGAAAAGGTCATCCAGGCGCGTTTCTTCGATGGCGCTCAGCCGGCATGGAAGGAAGGCAAGGCGACCCGCGCTGCCCTGGCCGATTGGGTCACCTCTGCTTCCAACCCCTATTTTGCACGCACCACCGTCAATCGCACCTGGGCCTACTTCTTCGGCACCGGCCTGATCGAGCCCGTCGATGAGATGGTCGGGACCGACGTCAAGGCCAGCCATCCCGAGTTACTCGATCTGTTAGCTCGCGAATTTGCCGAGCACCAGTTCGACATGAAGTTCCTGATTCGGGCGATCACCGCGACACGGGCCTACCAGCTGACCAGCGCCGGTCGCGACAAGGCCCAGGAGGATGCGACCCTGTTCGCCCGGATGCCGCTGCGTGGGCTGACCGCCGAGCAACTCTTCGACAGCGTGGCGATGGCGACCGGCTACCGCGACGCCGGCAACGCCGGCGACGATCTGCTCAGCGCCATCGCCGGCGGCAAGCGTTCCGCCCGGTCCGAGTTCCTGAACAAGTTCGGCAACCAGACCGAGCGGCCCGTCAAGGCGCAGACGTCAATTCTGCAGGCGCTCTCGCTGATGAACGGCAGGGTGGTCGCCGACGCGACCTCGCTGGAGCGCAGCGAGACGCTGGGCGCCCTCCTCGATGCTCCGTTCCTGAGCACGGCCGAGCGGATCGAGGCGCTCTACCTCGCGGCGCTGGCGCGCCGGCCGAGCGAACGCGAACGCGAGCGGGCGCTGCGGTTCGTGGACGAGGCGGTGCGCGACGCGAGCGGAAGCAATAGCGCCGCCTACAACAACGCCGTCGCAGACGTCTTCTGGGCGCTGCTCAACAGCTCTGAGTTCGTCCTCAACCATTAGGAAGTGATGATCTGATGTTGTGGCACGGTCTCCTGACCGTGCCACGGTGCCTGACCGTAGGTCTCCACAGATCCCCAAGAAGTCAGAGGAGACCTACGGTCGGAAGAGTGGCACGGTCAGGAGACCGTGCCACAACAGTGGAGACCGTGCCACAACGGGCGCGTAAGCGAGGCAACCTCAACCCTCGCTGGCGCTTCGGGCTCCCTAACCTCTTTTCTCGATCCTCAAAGGGTATTTCCCCATGACGCATACCTCGGACACTCCACGTCTGACCCGCCGCGAACTGCTCAAGCTGACATCGGCGGGCGTGGTCGGCTACTCGCTGTCGGGCTGGCTCGGCCAGCTCGCCGCCGCGACGACCAACAATCCGCAGCGGCGGCGCTCGTGCATCCTGTTGTGGATGAACGGCGGCCCCAGCCAGATGGACACCTTCGACCTCAAACCCGGACACGCCAACGGCGGCCCCTTCCGCGAGATTCAGACCGCCGTCCCCGGCATCCGCATCAGCCAGCACCTGCCCCGCCTCGCCGCCAGGGCCAGAGACCTCGCCATCGTCCGCGCGATGAGCACGCGCGAGGCCGACCACGGCCGCGCTACCTACCAGATGCGCACCGGCTACCTCCCCGGCGGGCCGAACCAGTTCCCAACGCTCGGCTCGTTGTTCTCCAAGGAGATGGGGCGGGCGGACGCCGAACTGCCGAACTTTGTGAGCATCGCGCCGTATCCGTTCTTCAGCCCGGCGGCCTACGGCCCCGGCTTCCTCGGCCCGCAGTACGCTCCACTCGTCCTCGGCGGCGACCAGCAAGCTCTCCTCCCCATTCCGGGGCAGCAGAATAACTACGAGGACGGCCTGCGCGTCCCCGATCTCGTGCCGCCCGCCGGCGTCAGCACCGGCCGCACCAACGCCCGCGTCCGTCTGCTCGACGAAATGGAACGTGACTTCCTCGAAACGCGAAGCGCGCTTTCCATCGAGAGCCACCGCAGCGCTTATCAGCGGGCGGTGACCTTGATGCGTTCCAGCGCAACCAGGGCCTTCGACCTGGACGAGGAGCCGCGCGACCTGCGCGATCGCTACGGTCGCAACCTGTTCGGTCAGGGCTGCCTGCTGGCGCGCCGGCTGATCGAACGCGGTGTGCCGTTCGCCGAGGTGACGCTGGCGACCGTCGGCAACATCGCCCTTGGCTGGGACACGCACATCAACAACTTCGACACGGTCCGCCGTCTGAGCGAGGTGCTCGACTCCGCGTGGGCGACGCTCCTCGACGACCTCCGCGGCCGCGGCTTGCTCGATTCGACGCTGATTGTGTGGATGGGCGAGTTCGGCCGGACCCCGCGCATCAACCCGCAGCAGGGCCGCGATCACTGGGCGAACTCCTGGACGACGGTGCTGGCCGGCGGCGGCATCCGTGGCGGTCAGGTCTTTGGCCGCACCAGCGCCGACGGCACAGCGGTCGAGTCCGAGCGGCCCGTCTCTACCGGCGATTTCATCGCGACCATCGCCCGTGCCCTCGGCATCGACGGCGGCCGGCAGAACATCTCCAACGTCGGCAGGCCGATCCGCGTCGTCGATGCCAACGCTCGACCCATCCAGGAGGTGCTCGCATGAAACCGTGGAGCGTGAACCGTGGACCGTGGATTGTGGCCGCCCTGGTGCTTGCCCTCTCCCTCACCCAAGCGCACGGGTTGCAACCCGTGGGCGTTTCCGACCATGCGCAGGACTTCGTTTTCCTGGCGGAGGCCCGGCCGCTGCTGATCCGGGTGCATGCCCGCATCGACGGCCAGTCCTTGCAGGCAGCCCACGACGATTTCCTGAAATACCTGTTCCGCCACCTCGATATCAACGGCGACGGCGTGCTCAGCAAGGAGGAAGCCGCACGCGCCCCCACCCTGGAATCGATCCTCAGCGGCGTCCCCGGTGGCGGGTTCGGCGGCTTTGGGATGGGCGGCCTTGGGGTGACGGCGCCGACGATGGCCGAACTTGACGCCGACGGCGACGGCAAGGTGACACCGGCCGAGCTGGCGACCTATTACCGCAACAAGGGCCTTGTGTCGTTCCAGTTCCAGGCGGCGACGGCCGGCGGCAATCCCTTCACTGCCTTTATCGGCGGCGGCAAATCCGAGCCGTCGGTCAAGGCGGTCAGCGAAGCGATCTTCGCTTTGCTCGATAAGGACGGCGACGGCAAATTGACGAAGGCGGAGCTGGCCGCGGCGCCCGCCGCCCTGCTCGCCCTGGACGCGGACGACGACGAGATTGTGACCGCCAGGGAGTTAGTGCCGGCCAGCAAGGCACCGGGCAGCGGCATGGCCGGCGCCGCGATGATGATGGGCGCAGCAGGCAAGAACAGCTCCGGCATTGGCGAGCGCATGGTGCTCATGGTGACGACTCGCGGTGTCGCTCCCGCGAACCTGGCGAGTCGCCTGCAGGAGCGCTACGGCTCGAAGGACAGCACGAAGCTCAGCCGCAAGGCCCTCGGCATGGACAAGGCGACGTTCAACGCACTCGACGCCAACCGCGACGGCGTGCTGGACGCGACGGAGTTGGCCAACTTCGTCAAGCGGCCGCCGGATCTCGAGTTGGTGGTGCGGATCGGCACCCGCGAAGACGGCGAGGCACGCGTGGAAGTGGTGACCGCGAAGGGCCAGCCGGCGCCGCTGGCCGGGAAGGTGCGGATGCTGGACGGTGTGGCGTTGCTCGATCTCGGCGTGACGCGGGCCGAAGTACGCGGCACCGAGGAGTATCGCACCGATCGCCTGGGGGGTGTGCTGCGGCAGCAATATGGCAGCCAGTTCACGCAGGCTGACAAGGACCGCAATGGCTTTGTCGATGAAGAAGAGTCGAAAAAGGTGGCATTCTTCCGCGGCACGTTCAAGGCGATGGATCGCGACGGCGACGGCAAGGTCTCCGAGAAGGAGTTCTACGCCTACCTGGATTCGCTGCAGCAGTTGCAGAAGCGCGCCCGGGCGGCGTGCGTGACGCTGGTGGTCACCGACGAGAGCCGCGGTTTGTTCGACCTGCTCGACGTCAATCGCGACGGCAAGTTGAGCGTTCGCGAGATGCGCGGGGCGGTCGAGTTGCTCGGGAAATTCGCTGGCGACAAGGGCTACCTTACGCGCACCGATCTGCCGCACAGTTATCGACTGACCGTCAAGAGCGGGCCGGCCAACAAGGGCGGCCTCGATCCGCTGGCCGCCTTCGAGGAGTTGTACGGCGGGAGCGGCTCCGCGGACGCTCACGAGGGACCGGCAGCCGGCCCGGCGTGGTTCCGCAAGATGGACCGCAACCGCGACGGCGACGTATCGCGGCGTGAGTGGCTCGGCAGCGAGGAGTTATTCCGCCGCATCGACACCGACGGCGACGGCCTGATCAGCGCCGAGGAAGCGAACCGCTACGACGCCCTGCACCGCAAGCAGAAGTGATCGTTGATCGAGCGAGCCGCCGTGTGCGTGGGAACTGTCCTGCGCACACGGCGGCTCTGTTTTGTTGGAAATACGCCGACTGCGGCGACCACTCACTGCCGATCAAGAAGAGCGTCCACGACCCAGCAGCCGCGGATGTGCGGTCCTGGCCCGCGACAGTGATCGAGGATCGCCTCGTCGGTGCAACCCGCCTCCTCCAGCGCATCGGCCAGAATCGGCACTTCGGCGTAGCGGCGTTCGACGTCAATTTCCCGCGCCAGTTTCCGAACGGTCCTGTTGTTCCACGCGAGCCAGGTCGGATCCACAACGACAGGTTGGAACGGGTTGCCGACGACATCGCGCAACAAGGCCGCCTGCGCGGCACGTTCCTCGGCCCCCGACGAGGATCCATCCACCGCGACCGCCCTGGCGGCGCTGCTCGCGCACTGCTCGGCCCCACCGCGATACTGCTGGACCCGCTGGGCCGTGCGCGCCAGTTCGCGCACTTGTTCTTGCTCATACCACCAGGCTCGCCGGTCGAGATAAGGAGGCTCAGCGCTGCGGAGCGCACCGGCGGCCAGAACGCTCTCCATCGCCTCGCGAACCGCGCGGCTTTGGGCCGTTCGCCCGGCGCGATCGACGGGGCCCAGCGCGATCGAAACCTGCGCCGGAAACGCCAATTCCTCTGTCTCCAACTCAAGTAACTCGATGGCGAAGCGGCCGCAGTAAGGCTCCAGCAGATGCCAGACACGCCGGCAGCAACCGCAGGCGAACAGCCGCAGTTTCCGGGAAGTCGTGCGGCCCTCCAGGAACTTCAACATCTCGCCTGGGTCGGTACTGTTCAGCCATTCGGTTTCTGTCATCCTCTGTGCTTTCCCAGTGTGGGTTGCAACCTCCTGTTTGCCGAGAAAAGACTGTCCACCAACCGGCTCCCCGAATTTGTCCGTGTTTCAGGATAACCACCGGCGAGTGGCGCTGGGACGTCCTCACGCCGCCTTGACCGCGTGGCGGCGTAAGGACAATGGCGAGGCTTGCGACGGACTCACTCTCCTATCTTCCAGACAACCTCGTTGCGCGCGCGGCGCAGCAGTTTAATGACGCTCTGCAGGCCCTCCGGATCCTGGCTCCGCGCCAGCAGCAGGCACTCGTCGATCTGCTCCTCCAGAACCTGCAGATAGCGGCTGGCGGAACGCAGACGACCCCCCGGGGCTTCAACCATCGAGCGTGCTGTCGGGGAGAGAGCGTTCTCTTCGCGCGCCTGGCGGCGCAGAACGCTTTTGATGTTTTGCATGCCGTTTTTGATGTTCGGCGGTGGTTCGTCATAACCCGGGTGATCCGCCAGCCAGCGCCGGAGCAATTCCTCGTTGCTGCGCCCCTCCAGCAGCTGGGGGTTCTCCTCGAAGATGCGGCGGAAGTATCCCTGCACGCTTTCGCCGCCCTCTTCCCTCTCGGCCTGCGCCTTTTTCGCCATGGACAGAACCTCGGATGAGTGATGGGTTAAAGTGAGGCGTGAAAAGTGGAGAAAGCGCAGCTCCTCGCTCCACTTTCCACGCCTCACTTGCCGCTTTGACCTCCCGACAAGTCACTTTTTCTTCGCCTGCTTGAGCACATCCTGCCACCAGTTGCGGACCTTCTGCATGCGCCCCTCGGGCTGCTTCTCCTTTTTGCCGGGACGGCCCTTGCCTCGTCCGCCGCCGCCCGGGCCTTTGCCCGATCCGCCGCCGCCACCACCGCCGCCTCCACCACCGCCACCCCCGGATGGGCCTGGCCCGACCGCCGGTGCGCGCTTCGGCAGGAGCTTCCGCTCTGCCAGGCCCCACGCTGAACTGGCGATGAAGTACAAACACAGCCCCGAGGCGATCTTGTAGAACATCAGGCCGAAAAAGATCATCATCCACTTCATCATCTTCTGCTGGAACGCCTGCTGCTCGTCGGCCGGCGGCGGCGTCATCATCTTCTGCTGCACCAGCATGAACGCCACCGCGATCACCGGCAACAGGTTGAAATACGGCCCCAGGTAGAACGGGTTCGTCGGGAAGCACAGGAACGACATGAACATCGAATCCGGATCGCTAATCACCGGAATCGACTCGCCCCACCAGATCAGCATGTCCGGCGCCGCCAGGTTGTCGATCCACAAAAAGCCCGCCAGCCGGAAGTGGATGCTCTCCTGCAGGCAGTAATAAAGCCCCATGAAGATCGGTAATTGCAGTAAAAGCGTCAGGCAACCCCCGAGGGGATTGACTCCGTGCTTGCGATACAGCTCCATCACGGCGCGATTGCGCCCCTGCGGATCGTTTTTATACTTCTCTTGAACTTTGCGCACCTCCGGCGCGAGTTCCTGCATCTTGATGCTCAGGTGCGACTGCCGCTTGCTGATCGGGAACATCAGGCCGCGCACGATCACCGTCAGCAGGATGATCGCCAGGCCGTAGTTCGGCACGATGTAATGCAACTTGTCCAGCAGCCAGTGCATCAGCCGCGTCGTCAGGATGAGCAGGTCGGTCCAGTAAATGTTGCTGGCGAAGGCGCCGAACGGCCCCGCCGAGCGGTAGTCCGTCATCGTCCGCAGGTTGAGCCCGTTCTCGTTCTCGTCTTTGCCGAACTTCCTTTCGCAGTAACGGTCCACCAGTTCGGGGTCCACCGCTTTCTCCCCGGTGAACTGTCGCAGGAGGTTCACCTTGACCGGACCGTTATAGAACAGAAACCTGTGGACGACCGGCGCCGCGCCGGGCTTGACCGGCATGCTGACGACGCGCACGGTAATGTCATCCTGGTAGGGGCGCGGCACCTTGCCCGGGCGGACGCCGGTGGCAATGTGCCGCTCGGTCAGCGGCGCCCAGTCCGCAGTGTAGAAACCGACGAGGACGTGATCGCCAGGCTTGATCGCGCGCTCCTGGAGGTCCGCCTTCGCCCGTGGCAGCAGGCGAAATTTCGGAAACTCTTGCGTGAAGCGCTTGGGGTTCTTGGGCTTCACGCGCAACCAGTCGCCACCGATGCTCTCGACCTCACCGCTGATCTCCTCGCTCTCCAGCGTGCCGCGGACGTAGTCGATGACGCTTTCCGGCTGGACGCCTTTGGCCTGTTCGTTGTCGAGCACGATCAGCGAGGCGAAATACTGATTGGCGATGCCGGCGTACTGAATGAAGCGATCGGTGCCCTGCAGCGGGACGCGGTCGCCGCCGCTCTCGATCACGATGCGCTGCTGCGTCTCGTCGAGGTCGCGCGTCGGGTTGTTGCGCTTGTCGGCCAGGCCGATCATGGGCGTCAGGTACGTACCGGCATACCACTCGCCCTCAATGGGGAGGCCGTGGGCGCCGGCGAGCTGGTAACGGAACGGCTTCGCGTCCTTGAGGTCGGCGGGGCGGCTATCGTGGATCTCGATCTGGACGCCGATGTGGTAGTCCTTGGGACCGAGGGTGTACGTCTTGATGATCTTGATGCCGTCGTACGTGATGCCGTGGTACTCGGGGATCCTCTGGTCGAAGATGAACACGACCTTGTTCTTGTCGCCGTCTTTCTGCACCGGGTTTTTGGGATCCTGGAGTTTCCGGATGGACTGGCCGAGGAGGATCGAAGGCCGGGGCTCCTTGCCGGGGTCCGGGTCGGGGTAGTGGTACATCAGGAACGACGGCCGGATCGCGTCGTCGGGAATCAAGTGCAGCGAAACCGCCTTGCCGTCCTTGTAGACCGGCCGCCCGAGATGGTTGGCCGCCTGGAACTTGGGCAAGGTGAGGCTGCGCACGCCGGCCCCGCGGGTGGTCAGAACGACGTTCAGGTAGAAACTGGCGTCGCCGAGGACGATGTCTTCTGCCGCCTTCTCGGGTATTGTCGGCGCTGGCAGGATGGGGCCGAAGCTGAGGCGATAGAGGATGGCGGCGTAACTGCCCAGCGTCGGGGAAGCGATCAGGGCCGCCGTCTGCGGGGCGGCGTAGCGGGGCAGCGGGTTGGGCACGCTCTTGTCCGCAGGGGATGGCTCCGCCTTGAGACGGCCAGCGAAGTCCTCGACCTGCTGCATTCCCATCGCCGTGCGCAACGCATTGACGAGCCCTAATTCAGTCGCGGGCGTGGCAGTGGCGAAGTGGGCGAGGATCTGTCGCTGGGCGGCAGGACTCAGGGCTGGCGGTGTCCGCGGTCTTGGCGGCCAGATCTGGTTCTGGATCCACATCCAGCCAAACAGGATGCCGACGCAGAGGACGATGAAGAGCACGAAGTTCTTTTGCCGCATATTTGAGAACCACAGAGGCACAGAGGCACAAAGAAGACAAAGACAGAGGAGCCTTGTTTCTCCTTCTCTCTTCTTATCTTCTCTGTGTCTCTGTGTCTCTGTGGTTCCCGACCTCAGCGGCCTTCGCGAAGGCGGTCGCCCAGGAAATTGTCGAGATCCGGGATGGCGTAAATCTTGCGCACTGTGGTATCGATGTCGTATTCCAGACGGCGATAGCGGATGGTATCACCGTCGAGTAGGACATAGCAGGCGCGCCAGTCGCCGTCGCGCGGCTGGCCCACGGAACCGACGTTGCACAACGTCTTGCGGCCATCGAGGCGGTGGACGTACTCGATATCGTCGGGCGGATGGAACTGATAGAGATCCTCGGAAGCGCCCTCGGTGAAGATGCCGGGGACGTGCGTGTGCCCCTGGAAGCAGTAGCGATCGACCAGGGCAAAAATGCGGTCCATCTTGCGCTGATTGTACACGTCCTCGGGGAAGACGTACTCGTTCAGCGGGTTGCGAGCGCTGCCGTGGACGAACAGGAAACCGTTCTCGCGATGGATGCGCGGCCGTTCGGCGAGGAAGTCCCAGCGGCGCTCGCGTACCGTCCGGTTCTCGTTGCCGGCTTCGAGTTGGCCGCGCGTCCAGAAGATGGCACGCTCGGCGGGCGGGTTGAAGCCGTCCGGGTCGAACATCGCCCCCTGATCGTGGTTACCCAGCAGGACGACCTTGCATTGCATGATCTGGTCGATGCACTCGCGCGGGTTAGGGCCGTAACCGACCACGTCCCCGAGACAGTAGATCTCGGTGACGTTGTGCTTCTCGATGTCCTTGAGGACGGCCTGCAGGGCTTCGAGATTGCCGTGGATATCGCTAATGAGCGCCTTCAATGGATGACTCCCGGAGATGGCTGGTCGCTTTCGACGATGACGAGCGACTCGCCCCCCGTGATATGGAAGCGGTTGGTGCCTTGCGCGAACACGTATTCTCGCACCCTGCTGCCTTCCTGGGCAGTCCGGCAGCGCGAGGCTGTTCCGCTCTGCTCCGAGAACGCCGTTGCGGCGTCACTGGTGGAATGGTTGCTCCCTCAGCGCAAGCTCATTACGCAAGTGTACTACTCGAACGGAAAGAGTGTCAAGTGGCACGCGCGCGAAAGTGCTTTGGAGCGTTTCGGGCGGTTCACCCAGCGGACTACCGCAAGGCTCACCGCCCTCGGGGAGGGTGGGCCGGAAAACGGGCGGACGGCGCCGAAGCGCTGAGGCCCGTTTTCCGGCTCCGGGGCGAAGTCGGCCTCTTCGTTCCGACCCCACGCTCGAACTATGCCATAAAAATCCGGCGAAAGTCTGGGAGGAATCGCGAAGACAGCGGGGTGTCACTTCCCTCGTTGAGGCTGGCGTCGGCACAAGCGACGTGGTTTGCAGGATAGTCATTCACAGGAAATTTGCAAGACGGACACTGCCGCGAGGGTGCCCCTCGCGATTTTGGCAACGCGCAGGCGAACGGCCGGCGTCAGCCGGCGTTCGCCTGCGCGTTGCACAACCACTTGCTTATCCAGGCGCTAGGGCAGGAACAAGCACTCTCTTCTCCGAGCACGTAGCATCACAACGGCCCGGCAAGGATGCTGGAATCTCCTGGCAGGGCCGAGATGGCCACGCTATGCTTAAAGTCCTGGCGATGCTGTCGAGATGTGGTGACGCGGTGGCTTCACCATCGGAGAACTCCTTGTCCAGTGCCTCCACAAGTTCGAGTTTGCTCCGTCGCGTTCAGGGTCACGACCAGGAAGCCTGGTCGCGCCTCGTCGATTGGGCGGGGCCGCTCGTGTACTTCTGGTGCCGCAAAGCCGGTCTCGCCGCCGAGGACCGTGAAGATGTCTTTCAGGATGTCTTCCTGAAGGTCAGTCGCGGGATCACCACTTTCGACACCTCGGCGCCGGGCAGCAGTTTTCGCGGCTGGCTGCTCACGATCACGCGCCGCGCCATCATCGATCTCGCCCGGCGCCGGCTGAACGAGCCGCGGGCGGTGGGTGGCTCCGAAGCGTACCAGCGCCTGTGCGCCGTCAGCGAGGCGGAACTCTCTAGCGGTGGGCCGTCCGCGCCGGACTCGCAGGAGCAGCGATCGCTGGCCGCACTCGCCCTGATCCGGGGCGAATTCACCGAGCAAACCTGGCGGGCGTTTTGGCGAAGTGCGGTCGATGGACTGTCCGCGCCGGAGGTCGCCGCCGAACTGGGTATGACCCCGCTGGCCGTGCGCAAGGCCAAATCGCGCGTTGCCGCCCGGCTGCGCCAGGAGTTCGGCGACCTGCTGGAGTAACGACCGAGCATTTTTTCCTGTCACACCCCAGCGTTCTTGCAGATAGGCGGACGATTCAGAATCAGGAGCCTGCCGTGCGTGGCCGTTCTTGCCCCAACCCCGAGCAGCTGGCCGCATTCCTGGCGGGGCGAATTGCGCCGCCGGACTGGGACGAAATCGCCGGCCATCTGGAGAGCTGCGCTGCCTGCCAGGGCCAACTCGAAACGCTGGACCAGCGTTCGGCGTCGTGGTTGCCTGCGTTCAGCCCCTTGCACTCCCTGGCGCCGCCAACGGCTGATCCCGAACTGGAGCGGCTGTTGCGTCGGGCCAAGGCGGTCTTCGCCATCGCGACTGCCCCGCTGGGGTTGGCCTCGACAGCAATGACCGCAGAGGCCGCGCGCATCGGTGACTACGAGCTGGGCCGGAAACTCGGCCAGGGGTCGTTCGGGGCCGTGTACCTGGCGCGCGATTCGTACCTGGGCCGGCAGGTGGCCGTCAAGATCCTCCACGAAACGCATCGCACGAACGTCGCGGTCAAAACGAGGTTCTTGCAGGAGATGAAGGCCGTCGGCCAGCTCCAGTCGCACCCGAACGTCGTGCAGGCGTTTCAGGCGTCCGAGGAGAACGGCGTGCTCTACCTGGTCATGGAGTACGTGGAAGGTGCCGACCTGGCCCAGGTGCTGAAGCAGCGCGGTTCGCTGTCGATTGCCGATGCCTGCGAGGTGGCGCGGCAGGCGGCACTGGGACTGCAACACGTCCACGAGCACGGCCTGGTCCATCGCGATCTCAAACCGGCCAATCTGGTCGTGACCGCGACAGGCCAGGTCAAGATCCTCGATCTGGGACTGGCTCGCCTGGCGGAGGAGCCCGACGCCGAGGAGCGGCGGACGGCGCTGGGCGATATCCTCGGCACTTACGATTACATGGCCCCCGAGCAAGGCCAGGATGCGAGTTCCGTCGGCATCCAGGCCGACATTTACAGTCTGGGATGTACGCTTTACCGCCTGGCCACCGGCACCGTGCCATTCCCTGTCGCCGGCAAACTGGCCAAACTCGCGGCACACCGTCTGGAGACGGCAGCGCCTCTGGATCGCTTCCGGAAGGATGTCCCCAGGGGACTCCAGGCGATCGTGGATCGGATGATCGCGAAGAAGCCCGCCGACCGCTATCAGGCCCCGCGCGAAGTGGCCGACGCCCTGGAACCGTTCTGCTCAGGCGCCAAGTTACGGGTGCTGCCGTCGGAGGGCGACGCGCGCACCGCGCGGCGCGAGCCGGCGACCGTTGCGCTCGCTCCGCCAGGTCGGCGTTGGCGGTGGCTCGGGATGGCCCTGGCCGTCGTCGGTCTGCTGGCTTCAGGTGTGTTGCTGAACTTGCTGCTGTGGCGCGGGCCAGCGAGCGAAGGCGACCCTGGCCCGATTGCCCAACTCCGAGGACATGAGGGAGTCCCTCACACCGTTGCGTTCGCGCCGAACGGCCGCTACGCTGTCTCGGTCGATGGCACCTCCGTGTTGTCCTGGGATCTGGAGAGACAAGGTCAACTGGCGTCCTGGCCACACGGCGGCGACCTGAAATCCTCGAACGTGGCGTTCATCAATAGCCGTCTGATGCTCGTCGCGCGGAATGATCGCGAGGATGGCTACCAACTGCGGCGCTACGATGCCCGGAGCGGACAGCCGGCCGAGACGCTCGGCAAGTACCGTGCTCCGGTGCTGGCCGTGGCGCTGGCTCCGGACGGCGATAAGTTGGTCACCACGGAAGGCGATAACTGGGTTCGCATTTGGGATCCGAGGACTGCCCGCCCGTTGTCCGAGTTCCGCCTCGATGCTCGGGCGAGCAGTGCCGTCTTTGCCCAGGACGGCAAACAAATCCTGTGCGGCTGCGAGGACGGCGTGCTGCGTTTGTGCAGCGTTGATGGGCAGCACGTGCAACTCCTACGGGGCCATGCTGAGGGTGAAGCGGCAGGAGTCGTTGCCGTGGCGCTGGCCCCGGACAGAGGGCTTGCTGCCTCGGCGTCGCTGCTCGATCAGACCGTGCGGCTCTGGGAGTTGCCGGCGGGCATTCCGCGAGCCTCGTTGCGGATGGATGAAGAGGCGCAGATGACCTGTGCGGCTCTCTCCGGCGACTGCCGGCGAGCGTGGACCGGGCACCAGGATGGCTCAGTCGCCCTTTGGGATCTCGAAAATCGTAAACTGCTCGTTCGTTACCGTCAGCATCCTGGGAGGGTAACGAGCGTGGCTCTGGCGCCGGACGGACGTCTGGCGCTGTCTGCGAGTGAGGCGGATCGGCTGCTCTGGCTGTATCGCTTGCCGGTGCCGGCGGCCGACCAGCAGGCCCGGCGGTTGTCGGAGGGTTTGTTTCTCTCCACCGCCTGGCCGGTTACGAATTGAGGACGTTGAGCGAAACCCCTCCCCCCAACCCCCTCCCCTACAAGGAGAGGGGGAGAAGAAGAGACATCGCCTTGCTTGCTCCCCCTCTCCGCTGCGGGGAGGGGGTTGGGGGGAGGGGTTTCGCTCACACTCCTGAGGAACTGCCCATGCCCCGGAGTAAATTGCTTCGCGGTCTGATCTTCGCGACGGGTGCCGCCCTGCTGGTGCTCGTCGGCTTTTTGATCGCCTCGCCGTGGAACCGCTCCGACCCGCCGAAGCCCGGCACGCCCGAGGCCAACTTGACTCCCGGCGCTCCGCCGATCCGGTCCACCGAGTTGCCGAATCCCCCGCCACCCCCGCCGCCACCGCCGCCGAAGGCGGAAGTTCGCTTCAAGGAGAACCTGAAAGCCGGCAAGACTTACGAGGTGACGACCGAGATGGTTTTCACCATGCGCGGAAAGCATCGCGACTATTGGGTGATCAAGGCAGACATTTCCATGAACTACCGCGCCGTGGCCGTGGTTGAGCGCAAGATCGAGGCCAACGACGGCCAGAAGATCGTCGAGTTACGGACGTTCAAGATGGTTCGCGCGACCTGTCTCGAAACCCCGCTCAAGTTGGAGAGTGTGCGCATCGACCTGGGACTCGGAGGCGACATCATCGTCGGCGGGGCGTCGATCCTGAAACCCGAACTGGCTCCGGTACTCGCTGGTGGCCGAAAGGTGATCGAAGGCGTTGAGCTGCGCGGGATCGCCAATCAGATTGGGCTTGATCAGACCATCCTGAACCGCGCAGACAAAGTGCTCGTGGTAACGTCGATGGGACGGCTCGAAGGCAAGACGGTCCGACTGACCTACCGGGCCGAGGGTGACCGAGGCGTCGTGGTAGAGGCGGTCACGGGCGACCTCACTCCCGAAGAGTACCGCTTCCTCGCCGCCAGCGTCCTGCCGGCCGATGCCTACCTCTTCCCGGACATGGAGGTGGCCAAAGGTGCCAGTTGGCAGGTGGACGGCGGTTTGTTCGTCGGCATGATCGATCCTTCACTGCTGGCGCGCACGGAAGGGAAAGTGGCGCTGAAGCGGGCCGATGAGGATCGGTTCGTGGTCGGCCGCAAGGTCAAGTGCATCCCGGTGCTGGTGACCAGTGGCAACCTGAACTTTGTCGAGAACACGCGCAAAGCCGCGCACGTCGGCAATCTCCGCATCCAGAAAGGCGAGATGCTGTTCGCGCCCGACCAGCAAATGTTCATCGCCGGGGTGCTGCAGGGAAAGGGCGATGTGACCATTCGCTCGACCGATCACGTAATTTTCGAGGCTCGCAGCGATCTCGCCCCGCAGATCTTCGTCAGCTACAAGTGCAAGCTGATGAACGAACCCTGACAAGCCCTCGCCGCGGAGGATTCGCGCCATGGCCGACGCTCTGTCCGGCGGCAACCTGCCCGACCTGATCCGCGTGGACCGGCCCGTGATCATCGGGCGTGCCACGAACGCCGCGGTGCGCTTGCCGCACCCCGCCGTTTCGCGCCGCCACGCCGAACTGCGGCCGGACCACGACGGCATCAGCGTGCGTGACCTGCGTAGCCGTACCGGCGTCCTCGTCAACGGCGTCGCGGTCACCGGAGCGCGGCTGCACGAGGCCGACGTGGTGGCGTTTGGCCCGGTCGCCTACGAGGTCAAGGGGCAACTGCTCCTGCGCCGCCCGCACGTCGATGGGGTCAAGGTCGAGGCGCGGAACCTGACGATCCAGCGCGGCGGATCCATCGTGCTGCAGGGGGTCAACTTGACCATCCCGGCGAACAATTTCGTCGGCATCCTGGGGCCGAGCGGCGCCGGCAAAACGACGCTGCTCAAGGCGCTAACCGGATATATGCCATCGCTTAATGGCCAGGTGTTCCTCGACGGCATCGACGTGAGCGTGCAGCGCGAGGTGTGCCGGGCGATGGTCGGCTTCGTACCCCAGGAGGACGTGGTCTACCCCACACTGACGGCCCGCGAGAATCTCGCGTTCGCCCTGAGATTGCGCGTCGCCGGCGACCTGCGCCGTGAGGAGCAGGCCGCCTGGATTGAGCAGGCGCTCGCCCGGCTGCATCTGCAGGCCGTTGCGGATCGGCCGGTGCGGACGCTCAGCGGCGGCGAGCGCAAGCGCGTCAACGTCGCGGTCGAACTGCTGTCGCGGCCGCGCCTGCTGCTGCTCGACGAACCGACCGCCGGACTGGATCCGGCGGCCGAGGCACGGCTCATGCAGTTCCTCCGCGACCTGGCTCGCCGCGGCACCACGATACTTTGCACAACGCACGTTCTCGAAAGCCTGAATCTGTTCGATGCCGTCATGGTCGTTGCCGGCGGCCGCCTGCTTGGCAGCGGCAGCCCGCAGAACTTGCTGAGCCACTTCCAGAGCCAGACCTACGCCGAACTGTACGAGAAGCTGGACCAGCAGCAGCCCCCGTCGCCGAGCGGCGCCCTGCCCACCCCGGCACTCCACGCGGCCGCCGCGCCCCCCAGGCACAGGCGGGCCGGCACGCTCAGTCAGATCGCCACGCAGGTCCAGCGCGGCCTACTGCTCATCGCTCGCGACCGGGTCTGGCTGGCTCTGCTCATTAGCCAGCCGCTGCTGATCGGCCTGCTCATCACCCTGTCGCAATTCAACCCCGGCGGCACGAAGGGACTCGACCTGCTCTACACCTTCGCGGTCGTGGCCGCCATCTGGCTCGGCCTGAACAACACAGCCCGCGAGGTGGTGCGCGACCGTGCCGTCTACATCCGCGAGCGGCGGACCGTCGTCAACCCCGAGAGCTACCTGCTCGCCAAGGGCGTGTTATTCGCCTGCATCGGCCTGGCCCAGGTGGTGCTCCTGGTGCTGTGGCTGCGCTTCGCCAACTTTTTCCCGGCGGATTACCCCGAGGCGGCAGATCTGCGAAAGCAAGCGCTGTTGTTGTTGCTGATCCTGTGGCTAACGTACCTGTCGGCGATGTTCCTGGGCTTGCTGATCTCGACGCTCGCCCCGACCGAGGAGGCCGCCGTCGCGATGCTGCCGCTGGTAGTGTTGCCGCAATTGCTGCTGACAGGGGTTGCGAGCAACCGCGTCTGGGACGATGGCGGCTATTTCCACTCTCTTCCGGTGCTCATAGTGGACGCAGGTGAGACCGACCGAGGCGCGGCGGGGTGGGCCCTGGAGGGTGCGTCCATGATGACCTATTCGCGGCCGGCGCTGGTGTTCTTCCTGCACTACCCGGAGAACGTGCGCAAGGGGCCTCTGTCCGGACTGAACCCGACGTGGGTCGCCGTGGTCAACTGGGCACATCTCCTGTTCATGTTGCTGGCGACGGCCACGGCGTTCGTGGCCTTTTTCCTGAGACGAGAACGACGCTGGCTGGAGGCGTCTTGACCAACGGAGGATCGCTTCATGGCGACACGAGCGCTCACGCGTCCCGGCGGGCCGATCGCGACGCGGCGGCTGCACTTCATCTGGCTGGCCGACTGCTCGGGCTCGATGACGGAGGACGGCAAGATTCAGGCCCTCAACCACGCCATCCGCGAGGCGCTGCCGCACATGCGCCAGGTCGCGGACGACAACCCCAATGCGACGGTGCTCGTCCGCACCATCGCTTTTTCGAGCGGTGCCGTCTGGCACGTCGCCGCGCCGACGCCGGTCGAGGAGTTCCGCTGGACGGACCTGCGGGCCGAGGGCGTCACGGACATGGGGAAGGCGCTGAGGATGGTGGCGGCGGAGTTACGTTCGCTGGCATCGACCGGCGAGCGGATGCTTCCGCCTGTCCTGGTGCTCGTTACGGACGGGCAGCCCACCGACGACTTTGAAGGGGGCTTACAGGCGCTATTGTCGGAGCCGGTGGGCAGGAAGGCGGTGCGCATCGCCATCGCCATCGGCGACAATGCAGACCAGGAAATTCTGCAGAGGTTCATCGACGACGCGGATCGGCGGCCGTTGCAGGCGAACAATCCGGAAACGCTGGTCGGCTACATCAAATGGGCGTCCACAGCGGTGTTGCAGGCGGCTTCGTCGCCCGTGAGTCAGCCGGCGACGGTGGGGCTGGCTGGCAGCGGTCAGGTGCCGATCCCGAAGCCACCGCCGCCGACGACCGATGGGCACGTCTGGTGAGGAACCGGCGATGCGCGAGGGGGCAATGTCGAACTCAGAATCCGCGTCGAGGCGCTGGCGAGTCGTGGGCCGCAGTGTGCGCGGCGCCCAGCACGTGCGGCGGCAACTGCCCAATCAGGATGCGCTCGCCTGGTGGCCACCCGACGGCGTGGGCACTACCGTGGTGCTCGCGGTCGCCGACGGTCACGGCAGTGCTCAGAGCCCGCGGAGCGCCGAGGGAGCGCGCCTGGCGGTCGAAACGGCGGTGCGGGTGCTGCGCGAAGAACTGGAAGCCCGGGAGCCTCCTGGGCCGGAGACATTGCGCAAGCTCGCCCGCAAGGTGCTGCCGCTGCGCCTGGCCGGGGGCTGGCGGAAGGCCGTCCTCAGTCACCTCAAGGAGAACCCCTGGCCGCCCCGAGACAATCCGGGGACACTCAAGAGTTTACCGAGATCGAAAGCAGCCAATCCGTTCCTGGTATACGGCACGACTCTGCTTGTGACGCTGGTGACGCCCGTGGCATTGTTACTTTTGCAGATCGGCGATGGCGACATGCTGACGGTGCGCGACGAGGGCGTGGAGAGGCCCCTGCCGAACGACCCCGACTTGCTCCCGAACGAAACCTTGTCGCTTTGTGCCAGCAACGCCGCGGTCTCGTTTCGCTCGGCGGTTATCTTGTTGTCAGAGGCCACGCCGTCGCTTATCGTGGTATCCACCGATGGTTATGCGAATTCGTTCCGCGACGACGCCAGTTTTCGCCGGGTCGGCAGCGATTTGCTCGGGCTGATCCGAAGTGAGGGATTGGAGGCAGTGGAGGCGCATCTGGAGCAGTGGCTGAGCGAGGCGTCGGAGCAAGGCAGCGGCGATGATGTAACGCTGGGGTTGCTGTATCCTTGTCAGACGACGGAGGTCGGCCAGTGAACGACTTTGCCCGTCAAAAGCTCTCCGAACTCCTGACGACCTACGGCCGTGGCCTGTGCGACGAGCCGAAGCGATTGCGAGCACTGCTCAGCGACCTGTGCCCGGGCCGCAGGGGCGAAGTCCATGTCCTGAGCACTGCTCTGGAGCAGGGGGTGCCGCAGGAACTGGCTAACGCCTCGGACGACTTGCCTTTCCAGGTGCTTGTGGCTCGCCTCAGTCGCCGACTGGTGGAAGAAGCCGCCCTGACCGAGAAAGCAGCCCGCTGGGCCGTCGAAACGTGGGCCGCCGCCCTCGGCTGGCGCTCCGAGCGGACCGCGGCGGGTCGGCTTCAGATCTCAGCGCAGACCGAGAGCGAATTGCTGGCGACCGAGCGACCTGCTCGCCTGTCGCGCACCGCGGTGCAGGCTCCGGCTGGCCGCAGGTCCGGGCAGCGACGGGAGCAAGTCAGGGAGCCACAGGAAGGGGCGCACTGGTGGACCCTGGTTGCGCTTTGCACGCTGCTCATCCAGGTGGCGATCATCAGCTTCCTGCTCATCACTGGGGCCCTTGAGCAACCGCCCGACCCCGTTCCTGTGCAACCGCCGCCTGGGCTCCTGGACGCAGCCCCCGCTCCGCCTCCGGGCCACGGCGAGGATCGGAAAAGAGGTGATTGATGAAGGATCCCGCACAGCAGGCCCTCGGTGAGTTGATCACGCAGTACGGTCGTGCCCTTTGTGATGATCCGCGCCGGCTGCGTGCGCTCCTGAGCGACCTGTGCCCCGGGTCCAAGCGCGAGGTTCACGTTTTGCTCAGCGCCCTGGAACAACGCGTGCCGCAGGAGCTGGCGAACACCGCAGACAGTTCGCCGTGGGAAGTCATCGTTGGGCGATTGAGCCGCCGCCTGGTGGAAGAGGCCGCGATCATCGAAGACATGGCCCGCTGGGCGGTGGAGTCGTGGGCCGTGGCTTTGGGCTGCCTCACCCCTGATCGACTGGAAAGCCGTCCTCCGCGAGCCATCACCCATGCTCCGGCAGAGCGAGTGGCCCCTGAAGGGGTGATTATGCCCCGACCCTCCCCGAACCTGGGACAACACGAAAACGCCGCGAAAGGGTCTCTTCCCGTTTCGGAAAAGCCCGTTTCTCGCCTGAACGCGGTGCTGGTCGGGTTCACCCAGATCTTCCTGGGGATCCTGACTGGACTCGGTGTTTGTGTCGGTATCTGGTTCTTTCTCCTCCGCGACACGAACACCGGGTCGCAAGGTGGCGATACGAGACCTGCCCAGAAGATAGACCCCCTCGGGCCGCAGATGCCCATCCCGCCGATGGTGTACCCGGAGAAGGTCTTTGATGTCTACACCTTCGGCCCGCAGGGCGAGATCAGGAAGGCGCTGTTGCCACCGGATGCGGACGGACGTTCCAAGGCCAAATGGGAACGGGAGAGTCGGGCCAGAAAGTTTGCCGACGCAAAGGAGTGGGACAAGGCGATTGCCGAACTGACCGAACCGATCCGCGCGGAGCCCGACAAGGAGACTTCGTACACTTGGTATCACGATCGTGGCGTGTACTTGCTCAATGCCCGGCGCTATGATGAGGCGATCGGTGACTTGCAGAAATCCTTGCAACTCAAGGCGAAGGGCGACTATCCGTTCCCGGATCCCCGGCGGACCTTCCTGGGAGATGCCTACCGCCTGAAAGGCGACCGTGAGGCCGCGATCACGTGGTATACCGCGGCGATCAACGAGAATCCTCTTGGAATGGGTACTGGCTGGGCAAGGCTTCAGCGCGGCCGGCTGCTCGCCGACAAGGGTGACTATCCCACCGCGATTGCAGATTACAGCGTTCTGCTGGACAACGGCTCCAAAGGGGCCATACAGGCCCAAGCCTACGCGTGGCGAGGGGAGGCCTACCTCCAGAGCAAGCAGGCCGACAAGGCAATCGCGGATTACACGAAGGCG
>DASPXY010000316.1:0-5612 GCA_035637055.1 Gemmataceae bacterium
ATGGGAGCGGAAATCTTCGTCCGCAAGGGTGAGCGATTCGCCCGCTGGAAGTGCAAGGGCAAGACCCGGACGGCGCCGCTGACCGTGGGGAAGGACGGGAGCGAGCGCATCGTCACCGAATCGCCGTTCTACGTCGCCAAGTATCGCGACGGCGCTGGGGTTGTGCAGACCGAGGCGACCGGCTGCCGCGACGAAACCGCCGCCCGGCAAGTGCTGGCCGACCTCGAACGCCGCGCCGAGTTGATTCGCTCCGGGGTGATGAGCGCTGCCGAAGCGGTGGTTGGGGACCATCAGGCGGCGCCCCTTGCCGAACACTTCGGCGCCTTCGAGCAACACCACCGGGCGAAGGGAGTGACGAAGATTCACCGGGAGGACACCGCCCGTTACATCAACGTGCTTGCCGCCGACTGCAGTTTCAGGACGCTTGCCGACCTGCGCCGCGAATCCCTGGAACGCTGGCTTGCCCTGCGCACTGTCGAAGGTATGTCCGCCCGGACTCGCAACGCCTACCGCAACGCCCTGGTGACCTTCTGCAACTGGTGCATCGAGACAAACCGGCTCGCCGTCAACCCGTTCGACGCCGTGCCGAAGGCGAACGAGAAAGCCGACCCGCGCCGGCAACGTCGGGCGATGGTGGAAGACGAGTTGGTGCGATTGCTCGCCGTCGCCAGGGAACGGCCGCTGCTCGAAGCCCTGACCGTCCGCAAGGGGCCGCGGAAGGGCGAGCGCTACGCCAACGTCCGCCCCGAAGTGCGGGAACGGCTGGATCTGCTCGGCAGGGAGCGGGCGCTGATCTACAAGACGCTGGTGCTGACTGGGCTGCGCAAGGGCGAGTTGGCTTCCCTGACCGTGGCACATCTGCGCCTCGATGACGCCGTGCCCTGCCTCTCCCTCGACCCTGCCGACGAAAAGAACCGCGAGGGGAACGACATCCCGCTGCGAGATGACCTCGCCGCCGACCTGCGCGACTGGCTCGCCGACAAACTGCGCCGGCTGCAAGAGGAAGCCCGCCAGGCCGGCGCCCCCATTCCGGCTCGGTTGCCGCCTGACGCTCCGCTCTTCGACGTGCCGGACCGGCTGGTGAAGATTCTCGACCGCGACCTTGTGGCCGCCGGCATTGCCCGCCGGGTGAAAGTGAACGGCAAATGGACCATCGACAAGCGCGACGACCGGGGCCGGAGTCTCGACGTTCACGCCCTGCGCACCACCTTCGGGACGCTCTTGAGCAAGGGCGGGGTTGCCCCGCGGACGGCACAAGCCGCGATGCGTCACAGCGACATCAAGTTGACGATGGGCGTGTACACCGATCCGCGCTTGCTCGACGTGCGCGGCGCCCTCGACGCGCTGCCGACACTCTCTCTCCAGGGTGGCCACCCCGAAGGGGAAGCCGTTCGGGCGACGGGGACAGACGATGAGGGGGCGCGAAAGTTTGTACCAGGGTTTGTACCAACTCGGTACAAACCGGTACAAACCGAGTCATCCGCTGACAAGAAGGCAGGAGACGGCACCACTGGCGACCGACCGGCTAGTGTTGACGCAAGTTCAACCTCTGACAAGGGAAAGGGCCGGCTGTCATGTCCTGACAACCGGCCCTTCATGTCGGGGCGACTGGATTCGAACCAGCGACCTCCTGAACCCCATTCAGGCGCGCTAGCCAAACTGCGCCACGCCCCGAATTTGCGCGATCACCAACCTGTTGGTGTTGATTCGAGCAATTTACCTCCAGGCTGGTTAGATTATCGTAGCGGTTTCGTTCGCTTTTTTCAACCGTGTCTCTGGGAAACCTGTGAGAGATTGCAAGGCAGCCTCGACACAATCACACCTTCCGCCCGCTGGCCGATTCGACAAACGCGGGAAATGGCTCGGAACCCCGGTTCTCGGTCTGCGCCCTGCGAAACCTTCGGTCAGGGTGAAGGCTGCGGCCTCGGGTTCTGCTCCTGCTGCGCTGGCGGCGATTCTTTGGGCTTGTCCGACGACGGCGATTGTCGATCGCAGACCATCCCGGAAAGGGAAATCACCAACGTCAGGACTAACAGGCCCACGAGCAACAAATACCGACCACACTCCCGCAGGAACGAACCTGACTGCGGCGACGGCTGCGGCGGTTGCTGCTGGGGCTTCCACACCGCCGCCAGACGGGAATGACTCATGTGCGACGCTGCGTGCGACGTTTCCGTCAGCGAGGGCCGCCCGGGCAGGATGAGGAAGCCCTTGCACCACGGACAACGCACCTTCGTGCCGGCAAATTGTTTGCGCGCCTGCAGCACCTGCCCGCACTGACAGGTTACGGGAATGGCAACCGAGGACGGCGTCAGGGGCGGCTTAAAGGGGCCCTCGATGAGATGACCTTCCTCACTCTTTCCTTCCTGCGACCCCCCGCCCCCCCAAAGGCGATTTCCCGAATCGCCCTGGCCAATCCTTCCTTCCGCAATGCGCTGGAGTTCGGTCAGGAGTTCCAAGGCACTTTGGTAGCGCTCCTCGGGCCGTTTCGCCAGCAGGCGCAACACCGCTTGCTCCAGCGCCTCGGGCAGAGACAACTGGAACTTCCGCAGGGGCAGCGGATCCGTCTGGACGATCTTGGCGATGATCTCCTTGTCACTATCCCCCGTGAAGGGCGGCCGACCCGTGAGCAAGTGATACAGAACCGTCCCCAGGCTGTAGAGGTCGCCGACCGCAGTCGCCGTCTTGCCAAAGCCGGCACGCTCCGGCGGCATGTATTGCACGTGCCGCAGCACGTCCTGCGTGTCCGCCTTATCCGCCTTGCAGTCCTGCAGCAGGCGGGCGCGCCACAGACCACCGAGTTTCGCCTCGCTGTCGCTGCGCGCCAGGAGAATCGCGCGCGGCGTGATCGAGCGGTGGACGATGTTCTTCTGGTGCAGTGCCTCCAGCCCCTTGACCACGTCGATCGCGAAGCCGAGCACCTGGTCCCAGTTGATGCGGCCGGTCGGCCCCGAGCGCTCCAGCAATTGCTCCAGGTTGCTTCCCTCGACGTACTCCTGGGCCACCCAGTAACCCGCGTCGGCCTCGCCCGCCTCGTAGAGGGTCACCAGGTTGGGGTGCTGGATCCCAACCACCGAGTGCATCATGCGCAGGCGCTGGGGTAAACTCGGGTCGGGCATGAGCACCTTCAGGGCGACGTCGCGGTTGTAGATCGTATCGCGCGCCCGAAAGGTCGTGCCGGAAGGACTGCAGTCCACCAGTTTGACCACCTGGAAATGGCCCACCGTCTTGCCGAGCAGGGCCCGGTGCGCTTCCGCGAAGATGTCGACCGGTTTTCCACCGCGGAGGGTCGCGTCTTCATCTTCGACTTCAAAGACGATCTTCGTCTCACTCTCCTCACCGAGACGAATCGAATCGCCGCTCTTCAGTTCGTGCTGCAGCACGAGCTGATCGTTGACCAACGTGCCGGACAGGCTGTCGTTGGTGAGGAGCACCCGATTGCCGCTGATCTCCAGCCGGCAATGGGTTCGCGAGACCTTGCGCTCAGTGAACTTGGTGAGCGTCTTCTCCTTGTCGCGGCCGAGGAGCACGGTCCCCAACTCGGGCAACTCGTAGACCTTGCCCGCGTCTGGGCCAGCGATGACCTGCAACTTGCGGACCACCTTGGGCTTGGTTGGCGCTATCGACATCCTGGAAAACCCTCACTGAGAAGAGTGGTGAGTGGTGAGTGGTCCGGAAGCGAAACAGATCCTTCTTCCCTGACCACTCACCACTCACCACTCACCACCTCTTTACACGCAAATGACTGAGCCCAGCAGCGACGGCTGTTTCTCTCGGAGCGAGCGGACCAGTCCCTCCACCTCGGGGGAGTAACTGCTGAGCGGTTCGTTGAGGACGACGATCATGCCGTCCGCCTTTCCGGCCAGAATCTCCGTATCCACGTCCAGGGAGAGCGACGGCCCGACCATGAGGATGAGCGTGTAACGCTGCCGCAACGTCGCCAGCAACTCGTCCATCGGCTCAGAAGCCAGGGCATCGCTCAGCTCATAGGGCCCGCCCGCAGGAAGGTAGTCCACACGGGCGATCCGCGTACGGTACATGAAGTCGGTACATTTCTGGCCCTCGAAAACCAGCGACTGCACCAGGCCGGCCAGGGCCAGGTCCGACTCACCCGCGGACGGCATTACGTCCGGAGGGGTGCCGTCGAGACGGCTCTCGATCAACTTCGCCATGCCCTCGGCTTGCTCGTGGGCGATGCGGGCGTCGAGGATCAGGACCGTCTCGCCACCCACGCCGAGGAAGCGGCCCACCTCGCCGACGAAACGGTCCACCCCGACGCCCTCGTTGAGCGAGCTGAACAGGACCACGCGGCCGGAATCCGGCAAGGCATCCTTGATGCGCCGCGCCAGGCGGCGGCACTCGTTGGCGCTCAGGGAGACGACACCGTCGCGTCGCCCGCGACCGGAGGCCCGCGCCAGGATCGGCAAGTCCATCCGGTCCGCCATCGTTTCGGCGCGCCAACCTTTCGTGGACATTTCGAAGGCGCCCATCCCTGCCAGACACAACAGCAAGGGAACGACGAACCCCGTGAAAGTCTTTTTCGTCCGGTCGTTGAACTCCCGCGCTCGCACTGCCCCATCGCCGACGACCCGGATTTCTGAGCCGACATCCCCCAGCCGGCCGCTGAGGTCGGTCGCACGCTGGCCGAACCCCTTTTTCTTCAGGTCGGCGCCCTCGACATCGGAAAGGTACGGGCCTGCGTCCTTGACGATGGTCTGCAGTTCCGAGGCCCTGTCCGTCAGACGCTTGAGCTGGTCCTCGTAGTTGTTAACCAGATACCGCTGGATATCCTGCTCGGTCTGGAGCGAGCGCCGTTTGGCCAGCAGCTCGATGCGCTTGGCGTTACCAGGGCGGAGTTCGCTGAGCGACAGTTCGTTGAGCTTCAGGATTTTCGCCGCAGCTTCCACATCGAGTTGCAGGTCCGCGATATCGTTTTCGAGTTGCCTGAGCACGCGATATTCGATGAGGCCGTCCTCGGCGAGCTTTTTCGTGTTGGGCAAACTGGCTTCCTTGGACTTGAGTTGAGCCCGTTTCTTGTTCAGATCCTGCTGGGCGACGGTAACGTCGCGTTCCGCCTGGCGCTTGCGCTGTTTAAAATCCGGGTCTTCCGGATCACCTTTCGCGTTGATTTCCCCTTCCGTCCTTTCCAACTCCTTGAGTCGCTCCTGGAGTTGCTTCTCCTCGGTCAACAGCGCTTGCAACTTCCCCTTGGCCTCGTCGAGCCGGCCCTCTTGCTGGCCCTTTCTGAGGGTGATCGCATCCATCTCGGTTTTGGGGTCACCGATAACCTTGTATTTGCCCAAAAACTTGTTCCTGGCAGCCACGGCGTCATCGTACGCTTTGTTGGCTGCGTCCAGTTTTTGGTTCACGCTCTTGATGGCCTCCTGGAGAAGTTTCGTCCGGTCCGCTGCCGCCTTCTTGCAGTGGATGTCCATCAGGGCATCGACCATTTTTTTTGCCTGCTTCAGCTCCTCCTCTTGTTTCGCTGGATCTCTCGCCTCTGGCTTGCAGTCGAACTCCACCGCGATCACGTTGCTGTCCAAGATCTTCTCGATGCGAAACATGCTGGCGAAGATCGTGGGAGAAATGGCCATGTCAAAGCGTTTATTGAG
>DASPXY010000317.1:0-14677 GCA_035637055.1 Gemmataceae bacterium
TGTTGCCGAGCGAAGTGCAGGGGCCGCCACATTTCGGACATTTGTGAGATTGAGACATAAGGACTCCTTACCTACGGTCCCGCTTGCCAGAACCTCGTCGCCTCACCGAGATTTTCTATCCCCTCTGACCCGCGCTCGCAAGGGAAGCCGCGGGGGGCCTGCCGCTATCACTCGCGTTGCTTCCCGAAAGCACGGGTCGTCGTTTTTCTGCGCTCGGCTAAAATCTTGCCGTAGATCCCTCGAATAATGAGAAAGACGGCGGCTCCCTTCTCAATCCTCACGAGATCCGATCATGGCTCTGCTGGCCCAGGTCGTTCGCCTTTGTGCCAAATACGGCTCGGCAGCCCGCTTTGCCGTCCGACAAGTCCTGAATTTTTGTCCCGGCGGCGTCGCCCTCGCGGACACCGTTGATGCCGTTCTCGAAAGTGCCGAAGACAAGACCAAGAAACTCGACGAGTCCTGGTGGAAGCGCGACGTCGAGCAGCGGTTGGGGTTGGGCGAGCAAGAGCAGCGCCGGCTGAGCGAGATGCTGGAAGTGGTCCAGACGCAGATGAGCGAGTTGCTGCAACTCGCCGCCGAGTGGTGCGAGCTGCCGCAGCAGATCGAGACGCTGGCGCTCGACGCCCTGCGGCGGCATGCTCCGCTGCGCGACGCCCTGCGGCGCGTCGAGACGCTGACCCTTGAAATGCCTGCCCTCCGCCAGCGCGTCGATGAGCTGTGCCGCGGGCAAGAGGAGATGCGACCGCTGTTCGAGCGGGCCATGCGCTTTTCCGCCTGCGTCGAGGAACTGGAGAAGGAAGGTCTCACGCCCTCACTGGTGCGCTGGCTGCGGGGCATGCGCGCCGCGGAACACGAACTATCAGGCGGCCGCTGCCGGGAAGCGGAACGCGGTTTCATTGCCCAGGCGGCCGAGCGGCCAACCTCGACGGCGGCGGCGGTCGGCTGTGCGGCGGCGCAGTCGGCGGGACACAAGTTCGTCGATGCCGAACAATCGCTCAGCCGCGTCCTGGCCCTCCAGGGTGGCCGTGCCGACCCGGAACTGGTCGAGCTGCACAAAAGCGTCACCGTCCACTCGCACGGCGGGCCCACGCCGGTGACGCCCCCGCAGGCCGCGCCGGTGCGCCGCCCCGGGGAAGGCGATATGCTGGGTGGTTGGCGGCTGGAGAAGTTCCTGGCCCGCGGCGGCCTGGGACAGGTCTTCCTCGCCACGCACGGCCAGGAACGCGGGGCGCTGAAGATCCTGCACCCCGAGCTGTCGCAGCGGCCCGGTTTCGAGGCCCTGTTCAAGCAGGAGATGCGCGCCCTCATGCGGCTCGACCCGCACCCGCACCTCGTTTCCATCCTGGACGCCGACCGCGATCCCGTCTTCGGCTGTCTGTTCTTCGTCATGCCGTATGTCCAGGGGGTGACGCTGGAACGCTTTCTTGCCGACAAGGGCGCCCTCTCCGAAACGGCGGCGCGGCGCGCGTTCGCGGGGTTGGCGGACGGCCTGGCCCGGGCGCACGAGCGCGGCGTGCAGCATCGCGACATCAAGCCGGCGAACATCATCGTCCAGGAGGACGGCAACGCCGTGCTGATCGATTGGGGCCTGTCGGGGCTGGCGGGCGTGGCCGGGCACACACAAACCGCTGGCTATACCGCCCTGTTCGCCGCGCCAGAGACGTTTCGCACCGGGCGCCCCGACCCCGACGGGAAGTCCGACGTCTATTGCCTGGCGGCTTCGCTGTATTTCGCACTCCTGCACGGCGAGCCGAGCCGGCGAACGACGTTCAAGGCGAAATGGGTTCCGGAGGGACTGCGTGCGCTGCTGGAGCGGGCGCTGGACAACGACCCCGCCGAACGGCCGACGGTGCGCGAGTTCCTCCAAGCCTTGAGCGAGGCGCATCCACCCAGGCAGGAACGCCGTGCGGGCGACATGGAGAAGGTCTCTCTGGGTGGCGGCGTCGAGATGCGCTTCGCCTGGTGCCCGCCGGGGACGTTCCTGATGGGCAGCCCGCCGGGTGAGGAAGGGCGCGAACCGCACCCAGGCGACGATGAGTCCCAGCACCGGGTGACCTTGTCGCGGGGGTTTCATCTGGGCATCTACCCCGTGACGCGGGGCCAGTTCGCCCGGTTCGTCGAGGCCAGCGGGTATCGCACCCAGGCCGAGCGCGAGGGTGGGGCGCATTACTGGACGGGGACGGAATGGAAGCTCGATCCGGCGAAGAACTGGCGGTCGCCCGGCTTCCAGCAGACGGACGATCACCCGGTCGTTTGCATCAGCTGGAACGACAGCGTCGCGTTCTGTGAGTGGCTGACCACCCAGATGCGCAACGGCGGCCGCTGCCGTTTGCCGCTGGAAGCCGAGTGGGAATACGCCTGCCGGGCGGGCACGACCACGCCCTTCTCCTTCGGCGAGACGATCAACACGGACCAGGCCAACTACGACGGCAACTACACCTACGGCACAGGCAAGAAAGGCGGCTTTCGCCAGCAGACGACCCCGGCAGGGCGCTTCCCGCCCAACGCCTGGGGACTGTACGACCTGCACGGCAACGTCTGGGAGTGGTGCCAGGACTGGTACGGTCCCTATCTAAAAGGCGATATTAAAGACCCTCAAGGCGCCATTAGCGGCGATGCCCGCGTGCTGCGCGGCGGCTCCTGGTACTTCAATCCGCTCGGGTGCCGCGCCGCCCATCGTGTCCGGGTCGCGCCGGCCACCCGGAACGACACCGGCGGTTGCCGCGTGGTTCTGTGCCTGGACTGATTTGCCATTTGCCGGCGTTAGTCGCCAGGCGCAATACCAGCCCGAAGCGCAAGCGAGGAATCTCACCTCTCCAAAGGTGAGATTCCTCGCTTGCGCTTCGGGCTGGTATGCGTTCGGTCGAGTGGTGATCGCCGCCAACGTCAAGACTTGCCGTTCCGCTTGGGTCGCTGTGCCTGCGCTGGCTGAGCCGTCTTCGGCTGTAGGCGGGCGAGCAACTCCTGCTTTTCGTCCGCGGACAACTTCCTCACCAGGCGCCTGAGCGCTTTCAGCCGCGCGGCCGCAGGCAGCCCCTGGTAGAGTTCCAGGACGCCGTCGGGCGTTGCCTCCACCTCGACGACCCTGATGGCGTTGCGACGCCTGCGCTCGCGCTCTGCCCATTCGACTGGATCCGTGATCGGAACCAGGGTGATTTCTTGAAGAGGAGCTATGCGCAGCGGCTCCGAGGATTTCTTGGACATCGTCTATGCCTCTTCCGGAAGGATGTTGAAGGGGAGTTCCGCCTTCAAAACATCGCTGCCGGTCGCTTGAAAGAAGGAAACCTGAATCGTGTAACGCTCGGCCTCGGGGAACGCGGGGCGGAGCCGCATTCGCACCGAGACGAGGCCGTACTCTTCCAGAAACTCCGGGACCGGGTCCAGATCCGCCATGAAGATCGCCTTGTCGGTGCGGTCGTGGACGATCTTGACGTCCCCTGGAAAGCGGCCCTTGCGCGCACTGGACAGCACCAGGAACAGCCACAACCGCGACGGCGCGAATGGAAACGCGCCCGCCCTCATTGCCTGACGAACGCCCTTCAGATCGAAGACATCATCTTCGATTTTGCTCGGTCTGATGCCCTCGCACACGACTGCCGTCCGCACGCGCGGCGTGAGAGCAGCGGATGCCATACCGAGCTTCCCCATCAGATTCGGTTCACCAACTTACGGCTGCACTGTATCAGACGAACACGAGGGAAACAAGCGAGGGTCTGGCGACGGGGAGCGATGACCGCAGCGCCAAGCTGTGGTCCATCACTTTACTGCTGGGGCGCTGACGGCCGCGCAGGTTTCGTGGTATACTCTCACCCCGATAGTCCCGCAGGTGAGCGGGCTCGTTACTCGATGAGCGCCGGAAGTTCCTTGATTCGGAAAAATCGATGCAACACACCTCTCTTTTGTCGGTAATTCTCCTCGGCACCTTGCCTGCGATAGCCGGCATCGAGCCAGCGACGAAGGCACCGGAGGCCGCTATTCAAGCCGTCAGCGTCTCCGACGATCCGAACGACTGGCCCATGTACAATCGCGACGTGACCGGCACCCGCCACAACCCCGCCGAAAAGACGCTCAGCAAGGAGAACGTCGGCAAGTTGGTGGAGAAGTGGCGTTTCCCGCCTGCTGACTCGAAGGAGAAGATCGGCGTCGTCCACGCTACCGTCGTGGTCAACGGGTATGTCTACTTCGGCACCGAGACGACTCCGACCTTCTACAAACTGACACCCGACGGCAAGGTGAAGTGGGCGTATCGCAATCCGGACCACGCGAAGCCGCCCAAGGCCGTCGCCTTCGGCTTGCCGACCGCCGGCTTCCTCAACGCCGCCCTGGTCACCAACGACACGGTCTATGTCGGCGACGTCGGCGGGGTCATCTATGCACTGGACCGAGCCAACGGCAAGGAACGCTGGAAGATCGACTCGCGCGCCAAACCGTTCCCAGGAGCGCACCCTTCCAGCTGCATCTTCGCGGCTCCGATCCTGGCCGAGGACAAGGTGATCGTGGCCGGCGGCGGCTTCGAGCACGGGGTAGCGGTGAATCCCCTGCACGCCTGTTGCACCGGTCGCGGGTTCGTCGTCGCCCTCGAACCGCGCACCGGCAAGGTGCTCTGGAAATACGACGTCGGCCCCGAACCGCAGAAACTCGACCCACCCGTCAAGATCAAGGACGACTGGGGCGAGCACGTTTTCCGTTACGGCCCCTCGACGAGTTCGGTGTGGTGTACCCCTTCGTACGATGCGCGCACCCACACGATCTATTTCGGCACCGATGCGCACAACGCCCCGCGCCAGCCGACGAAGGATGACCCGCGACTCTATACCAAGCATTCCTGTGCGATGATCGCGGTGGACGCCCGCACCGGAAAGGAGAAGTGGGTCACGCAAATCAACCCCGGCGACGTCTGGAATTACACCATGCGGGCCTATGATCCACTTACCGGACGGTACAAGGATCAATCCATCGGCGATACACCCAAGCTCTACATGATCCTCCTCAACGGCCGCTGGGTGTGGGTGATCGGGTTCGGCTGCAAGAACGGCGGATTCTACGTCCTCGACGCCGCGACCGGCGCCATCCTCTCGAACACTCCCCTCTATACCGGCCCGCCGGTTCATCCGCCGCCGAAGGTCGAGCCGCGAACCCTCGCCCTGCCCGGCGCCATCGGTGGGCTGCAGACCGGGTGCGCCACCGACGGCAAGGCGGTGTATACCAACGGCATCGACATGCTGCGCCTGGGCACGTCGGCCGACCCGCGCGAACGCTTTTTCCCGCCGACCGGCGGCCGTGTGGTGTCGCTCAGCATGGACGCACGCAGCGAGAACTGGCGGCACGAGCGGCCTCTTGTCAAGGCGGTCGGCGGCACGAAGGAGAAACCCGCCTTCACCGATGTCGGCGATCCCGTCGCCTCGGGCATCGCCCTGGCCAACGGCGTCGCATATTTCACGACGACGGTGAGTAACAAACTCGTCGCCCTGGACACTGCAACCGGCAAGGTCCTCAAGGAGATCGACCTCGGCCCGGTCTGGTGCGGGCCGACCGTCTCGCGCGGCCGGGTCTACGTCGGCACCGGCAATCTGCTGTTCTCGCCGGGCAACCCGCGCGAGGCGTACTTCCCCAAGAGTGCGACGGGCGCGGTCTACTCCTTTGGCTTGCCGGGTGAGGACGAAGTGAGCCGGATGAAAGCGGGGGATGAGTAGAGCGAATGAAATTGGCTCGGGGGCAGCAAGGGTGTGGTATCACCTCGTCAACATGACGCTCGCCGCATGGCGTATGGTGCTGGCAATCGCCAGGCGCGACGACGTGCGGTATCACCTCGTCAAAATAACTGTTGCTGCGGCGATGGCCGCCGGCATGTTGCTCTCGCTCAAACTGTGGCTGACGGAGCGCCACTATCCACACGTGCCGGTGTGGGACGGTTTGCCCATCATTCCGCCACCCTGGGACCGGGTCGTCTTCGGCGGACTCCTGCTCTTGCTGGGACTTACCGCGGTGCTGCCGCGAGCGCGCTGGCCGCTCCTGGCGTTCGTGACGGTTGCCGGCCTGTGGAGCCTGTGGGACCAATCACGCTGGCAGCCCTGGTTCTATCAATACCTCTTCATGCTTGCCGCCCTCGGTGTTGCCGCCAGCGATGACCCCGAGCATCGCGAGGCGGGGCTGAATGCCTGCCGCTTTATTCTGGCCGCCACCTACATCTGGAGCGGGCTGCAGAAGGTCAACTTTCATTTTGCCACCGATACCTACCCGTGGCTCATGGAGCCGATCCTGAAACGGTTGCCGGAGGGGTTGCGCGGCTGGGCCGCCGCCCAGGGCTGGAAGGCCGCGTTCCTGGAGTGTGGCCTTGGGATCGGATTGTTGATTTGGCCGCTCCGGCTTGTGGCTGTAGCGCTCCTTGTCCTCATGCACGCCACGATCTTGTTTTGCCTGAGCCCGTGGTGGGGCCACGACTGGAACAGCGTCGTCTGGCCGTGGAACATCGCCATGATGGCTCTCAATCTCATGCTGTTTGTGAACACGCCGAAGGTGATGCCCTGGCACATTATCTGGCCGCGCCGCTTTCTCCTGGCGCGCGTGACGCTTGTCCTGTTCGGCATCATGCCGCTATTCAATTTCTTCGGCTACTGGGACTCGTATCTCTCGGCCGCGTTGTATTCGGGGAATACCCTGGATGCCCGTGTTTACCTCAATAGCGACGACATCATTGAGAAACTCCCGCCGGAGGTGCGCGCCAAACATCTGAGTGGGAATCAGCTGGATTTGTTTAGTTGGGCGATCGACGAAATGAACGTGCCACCCTATCCCGCCCGGCGAGTCTACCGTGGCATCGCCCTTGCGCTGAGCCATTCGTCCAGCGACGTCACCCTGGAGATCGACGAACGCCCGGATTGGCAAACAGGCAAACGGGAACGAACTCCGGAAAGACTCGACCATCGCTGACGGCCAGCGAGAGACAATGCTGAAGGGGCATGTTGCTGTTGCTCGCTCGGGGCCGAGAACTCCCGTCACGGCAGTCGCACGCCCTTGAACTCGTAGGGTATGGTCAACTCGACGATACGTCCGGGCGTACGGTAGACCAGCGTCCAGTCGGCCAGTTCACCGAAACGCACCTTGGGGTTGCCCTTCTGGCTGAAGGAGTAGAGTACCACCGCTCGCGCCGCGCTCCTCTCCAGCTCTTGCTGATCCGCCTTGCTCGGCAGCAGTATTTGCTTCGCTCCACCTGCACTCTTCTCCAACCAGATGGCGTTGTTGCCCATCCAGGCCCAACCCTCGTGACTCTCAAAGAGCGGTCGGCCCGGCGGATTGTCGATGGTGACCTCAAAGTTGAAGCGATCCGGCTTCGTCTCCCTGGTCACCTTGGTTAGCCGTACGCTAACCCCCTCTTGCTCCTGGCGGTCAGGAGGTTCCTTGGGGCGGATCGGCCGTAGCTTGCCGAAGGTGAAGGTGAGCATCTTGCTCGGCGCCGTGACGACGAGACTGCCCTTGAGTTCCGCGATGGCGGCCGCCGAACGGTGCGGTGCGGGTACGCGGATATCAACCAGGATCGCATTTCGCCCAACCACCGAAACCCGTCCTCGGGAGGGCAACGCCTCCTTCGCCATTTTCCCGTTCATATCGGCGCTGAAGAGGATCGTGGTCGGCGCGGTCTCCAGCAGGAACGGCTGCAAGCGCGGCTCCCAGGCGACCTCAAGTTGGATCGCGCAGGTGTGGCTGCCGCTCTCCAGGTCGAGGCGGTTGGCGACCTCCCGGACTGTGGTGCGGAACAGTCCGTGATCGCTGCGGGGCAACTCGCCTGCTTTTCGGGGTGGCCCAGCGATGAGGGCGATGTTGCCGTCCGCCTGGTAAAGCGACACGCGCCCATGAGCCGCTGCGGCGATGGCATCCAGGGCCTTCCAGAAGGGCAAGCCGTGGCACTTCAGCGCGAACGTCGGGTCGATCTTCATGCGATTGACGACGGTGTTGCCGGTCTGCTTACTCAACTCCTGGAGGGCTTCGCTCAGTGTGACCTTGTCGCTCTGCAAGGTGAACGTCTTCGGGAGTAATTCCTTCGGCTCCGCGCCGGCGGGCTGTGCCACGGCAGGGTCGGGGATGGCGCCCGGGATAAATCCCACGATACCAAGGAGGCCGGCCACGAGTAGAGTACGGCGGAACATGAGCAAATCTCCGGGAACAGGTCACCACCAGGATCTTATCCTCCCGCCCTCACGTCTGCAACGGAGTGGACGGATCGGCGTCTGCAGGTTACCATCGACGAATCGAACCAGGGGAGGACCATGACTCAGAGTGAATCGCACAAGGAGCAATTGGAACGCGACGGCGTTACCGTCTTGCCGGAGGTTTTTTCTCCACAAGAAGTCGAGACGATCCGACACGACCTGACGGCGACGCTGGCAGCTGGGGCGCAGGGCGAGGCGGCCATTCACGGCGAGACGGGGGGCCTGTATGCGGCCCGTAACGTGCTCGCGCTGTGGCCGGGCGCCGCCCACGTCTGGCGCCAGTCGCGCCTCCTGGCCATCCTGGCGGAGTTGCTCGGTCGGGCGTTCGGATTGGTCCGTGTGCTCTTCTTCGACAAGCCACCGGACCAGAGTTGGGCGCTGCCCTGGCACAAGGACACGACCATCGCCGTGAGCGACAATCGCAGGCCGAGCACACGTTTCGCCAAGCCGACGCGCAAGGCCGGAGTGCCGCACGTCGATGCCCCCGTCGAGGTGCTCCAGACGATGTTGACGGCCCGCATCCATCTCGACGACGTCACCGAGGAGAACGGCCCACTGAAGGTCATCCCCGGTTCGCACCATTCCGGCAAGGTGCTGGCGCTCGGCAACACTGCCCCTGTGAGCGTGCTGGCCCAATGCGGTGATGTGCTGTTGATGCGGCCGCTCGTGATTCACTGCAGCAATCGCTCGCGTCCAGGGAACAGCCGGCACCGCCGCATCTTGCACCTGGAATTCGCTGCGACGCCCGAGTTACCCGACGGGTATACCTGGCACACATTTCTCGCCGCCTTCCCCTTCGTGCAAGCCACTGCCGTTTCTCTGCAGCCCGCGGTAGAATGAATCGTGGGGATGGCACGTCCTCCCGGGCGGAGCGGTTGCGGCATGCAAGCCCCATCCTCACCTCGCTGCCGTTGATTTGGAGACCACACCATGACGAAGCCAACACTTCCTCTGGAGCGTCAAGTCGAGGCCCTGGAGGGGGCCCAACGCCACTGGCAAGCACAACCGCGCGCTGGGCAGAGGGCGACCGCTTTCACCATCGCCCTGAGCCGTGAGGCCGGCACGCCTGGAACCTCCGTGGCTCGTGCGCTGGGAGCCCGCTTGGGTTGGCCTGTTTATGACCACGAACTCCTGGAGCGCATCGCCCAGGAGACCGGCCTGCGCGTCAACCTGTTGCAGAGCGTGGACGAGCGCCAAAAAGGGTGGTTGACCGAAGCCACCGAGGCTTTCGCCTCCTTGCCCAAGGTGAGCGAGAGCGGCTTTGTCCGGCATGTGATTGAGACGGTCCTGTCGCTGGGGACTCATGGCCGCTGCGTGATTGTCGGCCGCGGTTCCTTCTACATCCTCCCGGCAGCCACGACGCTGCGTGTCCGCCTGGTAGGCGATTTGGAAGATCGTATTACGGTGGCGGCGGCGCGGCTGGGCGTATCGCGCAAAGAGGCGGCCCAGTGGGTCGAGCAGACCGAACGGGATCGACTCCGCTTCATCAAGGACCACTTCCTCAAAGATGCTGCCGACCCGCGGCATTATGACCTGGTGTTGAGTACCTCCCGCTGGTCGGTAGCTGAGTCTGCCGAGTTGATCGTGCAGGCGCTGCACCTTCTTGAGGCCCGCACGACGGGACAAGCACCCGCTGGCGTCTGATTTGGAGTTCCCTATCCAGTTCCCAGCGCCCGCTTGTTCTTGAGTTGATGATTCCTGCTATTCCTCCTAAGGGAATGGCCATTATGGCTGTTCCACCAACAGGTGTCGCGCGACCCGCTGCTGGCACTCGAACGGGCTCGCTCTGTCGGCTACTAGCCACGACTTCGAGGCCCGATCCGTTCCTTACCGAGCATCCACGGCCGCAGAATCTCGGGGATCACCACCGACCCGTCCGCCTGTTGATAATTCTCCAGAATCGCCAGCAGCGCACGCGTGATCGCAACCGCGGTGCCGTTCAGGGTATAGACGAAGCGCGTCCCTTTGAAGCCGGGGCCCTTGTAGCGGATGCCGAGCCGCCGCGCCTGGTAGTCGGTGCAGTTCGACGTGCTCGTCACCTCGCCGTATTCGCCGCCGGTGCCGCGGCCCGGCATCCACGCTTCCAGGTCGTATTTGCGATAAGCCGGACCGCCCAGATCGCCGGCCGCGGTGTCGATCACCTGGTACGGCAACCCGAGTCCCTGGAAAATTTGCTCCTCGATGCGTAGCAATTCCTGGTGAATGCCTTCGCTCTGATCCGGAGTGCAAAAGGCGAACATTTCGACCTTGGTGAACTGGTGGACGCGATAGAGCCCGCGCGTGTCGCGACCGGGGGCGCCGGCCTCGGTGCGGAAGCAGTGCGACAGGCCGACGTACTTCTGCGGGAGTTGCGTTTCGTCGAGAACCTTGTCGCGCAGCATGCCGCCGAGGGTGATCTCGGCCGTCGCGATCAGGCAGAGGTCGGTATTTTCCAGGCTATAGATCTGCGTCTCCGGCCCGCGTGGGATGAAGCCGATCCCCTCCAGCACATCAACACGTGCCACATCGGGCGTGATGACGGGCGTATAGCCCTCCTTGACTAACGTGCCCATCGCGTAGTTGACGAGGGCCAACTCCAGCAGCACCGCCTCGTTTTTCAGGTAGTAGAACTTCTGCCCCGCGACCGACGAACCGGCCTCGAAATCTACCAGGTCGAGCGCCTCGGCCAGGGCGATGTGATCTTTTGCGGGGAAGTCGAACTTGCGTGGCTCGCCCGACTTCCGAACCACCCCGCTGTCGTTTCCCGGAGGGGCGTCGGGGTGAGTCAGGTTCGGCACCGTCATCAGGGCGGCGCGCAGGTCGGCCTCGACCTGCTTGAGTTGCTTCTCCAGACCGCCGACCTTCTCCTTGAGCGTTTTGCCCTCCTGAATGAAGGGATCGCGCTCTTCCTTCGACTTCGCGCCCTTGACCGACCTGGCGACCTCATTTTGCCGCTGCTGGATTTGCTGGGTTTCCTGCACGAGCCGCTTGCGTTCGTCTTCGAGTTGAACGATGCGGTCGATGTCGGGCAGCGGCTTGGCGTTGCGGTTGCGGCAGTTGGCCTTCACCGCCTCGACGTGTTCGCGGATGTAATGTGCGTCCAGCATGAGTGGTGGCTCGGGAAGGCGAGCGGGGGGCGTAAGCCCCCTGATGCTTCGTAGCCATCAGGGGGCTTACGCCCCCCGCTCGCCAAGGGTGGTTCCAGCGATGACGTTACGGTCGTTTCTCCAGGGGGACATAGGGCACGTCGCGCTTGCCGACGTAGATTTGCTCGGGGCGGTAGATGCGATTGTTCTGCATCTGCTCCAGCCAGTGGGCCAGCCAACCGGCGACGCGGGCGATGGCGAAGATCGGCGTGAACAGGTCGCGCGGAATGCCCAGCGATTGGTAGACAATTCCCGAATAGAAATCCACGTTGGGGTAAATGCCTTTTGGCCCAAGAATCCCGGCGGCGACTCGCTCCAGCTCCACAGCCATGTCGTAGATCGGCGGCCGGCTGGTTTCGGAGAAGACGTGCTCCGCCAACTCCTGCAGCACCGTCGCCCGCGGATCCTTGACCTTGTAGACGCGATGACCAAAGCCCATGAGCTTGAACTTGGGATCGGCAGTACGCTTGGCCTCGATCCAGGGACGGACGTTCTCCAGCGTGCCGATCTCTTCGAGCATGTCGAGCGCTTCCTCGTTGGCGCCGCCGTGCAGCGGGCCGGTGAGGGTGCCAATGGCGGCGCTAATGACGCAGTAGGGACTCGCCAGCGTCGAGCCGGTGACGCGACCGCTAAACGTCGAGGCGTTCATCGTGTGCTCGGCGTGCAGAATCAGGCAGGCGTCGATGATCTTGCGCACCGCCGGCGAGGGGAGCTTCTCGAACAGCATGTAGTAGAAGTTCTGGGCGTGGTCGAGGTCGTCGCGCGGGTCGATGGCCTCGTCACCGTAGCGCAGGCGGTGGAAGGCGGCGACGACGGTCGGCATCTTGGCGATCAGGCGGACGCACGAATCCCAGCGAACCTGCTCGTCGGCGACGTTGCGGGCCGGGTAGAACATGCCCAGGGCCGCCACGGTCGCCTGCAGCGCGTCCATGGGGTGGCCGTACTCCGGCAGGCACTTGATCAGATCCTTGAGCTTGTACTTGAGACGGCGGCGGTGGCGCAGCTGATCCTCAAAGTCAGCGAGTTGACGCTGCGTCGGCAGTTCGCCCTTGAGCAGCAGCCAGGCCGTTTCCTCGTAACAGCTCTCGCGCGCCAGGGTTTCGACGGCGACGCCGCGATACTCCAGGCGTGCCCGTTTGCCGTCGATGAAGCTGACCGCGGACTCCGCGACCGGCACGTCGGCGAGGCCCGGCCGTAACTCCAGCTGACTCATGGTGCCCTCGACCACAGATTGCCCCACCCACAGGCGGCCGCCCGCAGGTTTCGTTTTGCCCCTACGCCGTCCCGGGCTTGTGAATACGTTGTGAGCCTATGTAGGCACGTCGCGCGCGGCCAGTGTTCCGCGGCCCACGGCTGTCCGTTCGCTATGGTCATTATCTCAAGTTCAGGAAGAAGGAGAAGCCCACGGGCCGCGGGCCGTGGGCCTGGAGCCTCCCACCGCGTCAGGAGCCGACGAACACGACATGCACCTCGCCCGGTCCGTGAACACCCGTCACGAGGCGCAGCTCGATGTCGCCCGTCTTGCTCGGCCCGGTGATCAGCGCCAGGCACGACGGCAGAGTGGCAGTCCCGTAGCGCTCGAACAGATCGAACAGATCCGGGATCAGGTGCGTGTGGTCGGCGAGGACGATATGGACCGGCGGCAACAGGCTCAGCGAGCGCGGCTCGCCCTGGCGGGCCGCGATTGCCAGGCTACCCGTCTCAGCAATCAGATAATCCGCCTCGGAAATGGAGATATCTGCGGCGAAGAGCGGCTCGCGGCAGGTTTCGGGGGCCAGTTCGCTGACGACCTGCACGTCCAGTCCGCGCTCGCGCAACGGCTCCGCCAGTCGGAGCGGATCGAGCAGGCGGCCGTGGCCGAGGAGGACGCGGCGGGCGCTTCGGGCCTGGATCAGTTCAAGGACACGGGCGACGGCGGCGGTGCCGTCGGCGACGGGATGGGCGATGCCGCCCGCGGCTGCGAACTGCTGCAGGAAATGGACGGCAGCGTCGGGGCCGGCGCCCTGATAGCCCAGGTTACCGCGGCGCGGGCTGTCGGCAGTGCCCCCGACGCGATTCCCCGTAGCGACCGCCTCGCGAATGCGCTGCAACATGGCCTCACGACCGCTCGTCATGTCGTCTGCTCCCCACGCAATTGCTCGCGAACGCTCATCAGGATCTTGCCGAGCTTGTTCTTGCCGTGGCCGTCACCGCCGTCGCCCCAGTAGTCGTCGGCGCGCGTGTGCTCGACGAGGACTGCGTCGCCGGTGCCGAGCAGGACGGCGCGGATGTCTTCGTGCTGCGTGAACTTGGCGAGCACACCTTCCCGCATGATCGCATCCTTGACCTGCTCCCAGTCGCGGCGCAGGCGGTACTTGCGCGTGCGGCCCATGCCCTTCGCCTTCGCCGCCGATTTGCTCTTGCGAATCGCTTCTTCATACTCCGTACCGGCGAACTTCTGCGCCTGGAAAAAGTGTTCGACACTCGGCCACGAGCGGCCCTTGAACTTGATGGGAAAGTGAGCGAAATTGGAAAAGCAGCCGTACTCATCGCTCGTGCCGTAGAATTGAATAACCGTCTTTTGCCCACTCATAACTCCCTCCAGCGATCGCGGAACGAACGTGCCGCGGGGGCAGGGAAATCGCGAACCATCGTCCAGGCCGCCCCCGGCCCCGCCAGGCGCCGCAGCCAGCCGCCGCGCGCCAGCGGCCGCAATACCAGTCGCGCCGCGGCTGTCGCCAGCCGGTACAGCCACGGCCGCCGCAGGAGTGCCGACCACAGCCGGTACGCCAGCGCCTCCCAGCGATTCGGTTTGGTATGGTGCTGCAGTTCGCGCAACCCGATCAACATTTGGGGGATGTTAATGTTGACCGGGCACGCCGCCTGACACGCCCCACAGAGGGAAGAGGCGTGCGGCAAGTGCGGGTTCGCGCTGACGCTGTCGTACAGCGGCGTCAGGATGCTGCCGATCGGCCCCGAGTAGACGCCGCCGTACGCATGGCCGCCGATGCGCCGGTAGACGGGGCAGGCATTCAAACAGGCGCCGCAGCGAATGCACTGCAGACTTTCGCGGAATGGCGTCGCCAGCACCCGCGACCGGCCATTGTCGAGCAGAACCAGGTGGAACTCCTCCGGCCCGTCCAGTTCGCCACTGCGGCGCGGGCCGGTGATCAGGGTCGTGTAGACCGAGAGCGTCTGGCCGGTGGCGGCGCGTGCCAGGAGTTTCAGGAACACCGGCAGGTCGGCCAGGCGCGGGATGACCTTCTCGATCCCCATGAGGGCGACATGGACTCGCGGCCAGGTCGTGGTGAGGCGGCCGTTGCCCTCATTGGTCACCAGGACAATCGTGCCTGTCTCGGCGACGGC
>DASPXY010000318.1:0-7268 GCA_035637055.1 Gemmataceae bacterium
TACCGGCAGCGCTGGCTGATCGCGATCTGCTTCCGCTGCCTCCAGCACCTCCTCGGCTGCCGCCACCTGCTGAGCACCGACCCGGTGGGCAGCGCGATCCAGGCGTACGGCGCCATCATCGCCTGTTTGTTGATTGCCCTGGGGACCGGCAAGAAGCCGACCAAGCGGACCTACGCGATGAGCTGCTGCTACGTCAGCGGCTGGGCGGAGGAGACGGAGTTGCTGGCCCACCTCGAAAAACTCAAAGCCCAGGACGAGTAGACACCGTCTGGTCAAGGCCGGCCGCGTGGCGTTCGCTGCTGCGCGCCGGTCCCATCGCCAAACGTCTTCCTCAAGTTACAGGTGGCTTGCCGGTCACTTCCCGGGGCACGCTTGCGTCAAGCCCCTCCCCACAGCAATAATCGAGCCGAACAGGATTGGGACATTCATCATTCTTCCGCTCTTTTAGAGCGGAAGAATGATGAATGTCCCCTTCTCCCATCTTCTCCCATTTCGGGATGCACGCCGAACGCCCGGGCACCGGAAAAGGGTGTCCGCGTGGAATGGAATGAGATGAAACGGCCGCTCGGCGTAAGTATTTCGCGTGCAGGCACTTCCGCCGGCACTTTTCGTCTCACCCCCCCTGAGACGAAACCGCAGGGAGGCGAGAGTCGAAGGAGCGGGCTTTGGAACCCCGTCTCGCTTCCTGTCTGTATTATACCAGGTGCCAGGAACCGATTGCAGAAAGTCATCGCAATCGGTTCCCGGCACCTTTCCTGGCCCTTCATCGAGGAGCCGGTGGTGCCCGGCAACATCGAGGTGTTCAAGCGCGTTAAGGAAGCGATCAACATTCCGCTGGCGACCGGCGAGCGCGACCGCACCATCTGGGAGATGATCGCCTACCTGCAGAATCGCTGCATCGACATCCTGCAGCCGGATTGCTGCCACACCGGCGGCATTACCCAGATGAAGAAGATCGCCGTTCTCGCCGAGACGTATCATGTCCCGCTGGCGCCGCACTGCACCGCCAGCTATCTCGGCATCGCCGCCAGCCTGCAAGTCACCGCGTCGATTCCGCTGTTCCTCATCCACGAGTTCTACCCCGACAACCACGGCTTCAACCCGAAGGGCATCGGCCGCATGGCGTGGGCGCTCGATAAAGACGGCTACATCGGCCTGCCGCCCGGGCCGGGGCTCGGCGTCGAGATCGATGAGAAGTTGCTGGAGAAACGCTCGAAGGAACCGCAGACGTACCGCTGGCCCGGGGCGCGCTTGCGCGACGGGTCCGTCTCGGATTATTGACCGCCGGGCGTCGGGTGTGCCATCGTGTTGGTGCAGACATCATCCTCCTCGACTTGAAAGCGCGTGGCAACAATCTGTTGCCGTTGGCAACAATCTGTTGCTTTTGGCAACAATCTGTTGCATATTGGAAGAGGAGGTGAGAGCCATGGAACGCAGCGAGAACATAGCCTCGACGTTGGCAGAACTCGCGCAGGAGCTGGCCGCAGCGCGAGGCGAGCAGGGACTGTCGCAAGCGGAATTGGCGCAGCGATGTCGACTGAAACGCCAGCAGATTACCTACTTTGAGACCGGCGCTCGCATTCCGAGCCTGGAGCAACTGCTCAGGATTGCCCGTGCGCTCAACCTGCCCCTGCAGCGGTTTCTGACCGGTACCGACAGGCCGGGCCGGCGCGTCCGGGACATTGCCATCGAACTGCGCAACTTGGGGCTGATCGATTTGTGGGTCGAGGACGCTGTCGTCCCGGGGGCGTTCCGGCGTGCCGAAGAGGTTGTCGCCCTCGCGGCCAGTGGGAAAGAACCTGAGGCGCGGGTTGTAGAAGGGATACCGGCGCTCCTGGCCTGGAACCGATGGAACGGCGTGCTGCTACGAGCATTCGCCAGTGCGACAGGACGGGCGACGATCTACCGTCTGGGTTGGCTGGCTGATATCGCTCTGGCGCTGGAGCGAAGGGGAGGCTTTCCTGGAGGGTGTCCCGGAAAGGAAGATCTGGCTGGCTTCGTGAAGCGGATCGGCAAGCCCCCTCCCGAGCGGTGGGACGACCTTGGCCGACCCGCTCACGAGCCCCCGACTTCTCCCCTCTGGAAGCGCTGGCGGATCAACTACGCGGCAGACCTCGCTACCTTCCGCGAACGGGCTGAGGGGTTAGTCTCGTTGGCGAAGGCCGAGGGGCGAGACTTGCTGGTTCCGAAGGGATGAAGGCATGGACAGAAGCGAGATCGTCCGGTTCCTTGAGGCGATCGACGAGGAGTTGGCGAAGCACGCCAGGAAAGGGGAACGCCTCGATCTGTACCTGGTCGGCCGGGCCGCGCTGATCTTACGTTACGGCCTGGCCCTCGCCACCAAGGACGTCGATCTGGTGACACGGGGAGATGTGCCAGCCTTGCAAGCGCGGGCTTTTGAACTCTTCGGGAAGGGGGCCGCGAACGCGAAGAAATGGGGTCTCTACCTGGAAGGCGTCCCGGAGGGCTTGCCACCGGTGCCCGGGAGTTATCGCCGACTATCCGTGGAACTGCCGGGAGACTGGAAAGTGCTTCGGCCGAAACAGCTCGATCCGCATGACCTGGCCGTGACGAAACTCCGCCGGTTTCACGCGGGAGACCGGGAAGATCTGCGCATCCTGTGCGATTCAGGCGATCTAACGCGGAAGGGGTTGGAGCGGGCGCTCGACTCGGCGTACCCCTTCGGCATGGACGAGGAGGAAGACCCCGATTGTAAGCGCGTGAACGACCACTTTCGCAGAGTGATCGACTACCTGGAGGGTCGAAGTGGGAATTTGTGAGAACAAGCGGAGAGCCTGGGACAGCCCTCACCAGGACAGCACGGGCGGGAAGAACTCCGCGATCAGATCCTCATAGAACGGCCGCAAACGGGCCACGTCGGGCCGCGTCGCCGCCTTGGAATACAAATCGTACGGGTTGAAGGCACGCACCCAGGCGAACATTTCGCGATCGTGGTCGTCCATGAGTTGCGCATACACCCCCTCTCGATGCGCTGCGTAGAAGGAGTGATATCGGATCATCGAGAGCGCTTCGGGCGGTAAATAGTCCTTGACCACCTGATACAGATACTCGTCGTGGCCCCAGGACAGGTCCACGCGATCCAGCCCACAGCCCTCCTCGTAAATCCCGCACGGCGTCTGATAGGCCGGCACCTGACTATCGGGGTTGTCGGCGAAGAACTCGGGGAAGACGATCCTGTCGGAAAACGCGCAGCCGACGGGGAAGGTGTCGCCGACCACCGCCCACTGCGGTTCGCCGAACAGGCATAGGATCTTGCCCAGGTCGTGGATCAGCCCTGTCAGGATGAACCAGCGCGGATGGCCGTCAGCACGGATCGCCTCGGCGGTCTGCAGCAGGTGCTCAATCTGGCTGAGGTCGGTGTCGGGGTCGCTCTCATCGACGAGCGTGTTGAGGAACTCCATCGCCTGCCAGATCCCCATCTGCTTGCGGCGCGGCGGCAGATATTCGCGCTTCTTCGCCCGCACGAAGTCGAGCGTCTGATAGCGGTGGTTGAGGCGGTAGAACTCGCGGACGCTCGGCCGCGTCCCCGAGCGATAGTCGCGAAACTCCTCCTTGCGTTTCCCCGTGGCGGTCGGCGTCCCTTCCGGGTAACGGGCTTGCAGGTGTTCTTCCCAGTCGTCGAGATGATCGAGCGGGCCGTTCTGATTTGTGGAGATTGTAGAGTCGGACACGGTCATTTCTCCTGTGGTTGCTCAACCGGCGCCGAAACGCAGCAGCGCCACGCGTTGCAAGCCGAGGACCGACAGACTATCGGTGATCTCGCCGCGCAGGACCATCGCCAAGGCGTCGGCGAACGGCACCCAGCGGAGTTGTAGCCGTTCGGTCCCCTCTGGACAGGCCGCCCCCGGCCGCAGGTCGGTCGCCAGGAAGCAATACCCGTCCTCGTCGGTGACGGAGTTCGACAGGTGAGCGCGCAGGACCAGTTCCCAGCGGCCGGCGGAGTAACCCGTCTCTTCCAGCAGTTCCCGCTGAGCACAGACCAGGGGATCCTCCCCTGCCGGAGCGCCGCCCTCGGGAATCTCCCAGGAATAGACGTCGAGTGGGTAGCGGTACTGACCGACCAGCAGCACGCGATCCTGGGCGTCGATCGGAACCACGCCGACGGCACGGTTACGAAAGTGAACGACGCCGTAAATCCCTGGATGGCCATCGGGCCGCACGACCTCGTCGTGGTAGACGACGATCCACGGGTTCTGATAGACGATAGCCCGCGAGACGCGCGTCCACGGGTTCGCGGTGTGGTCGCCAGGGTCGCTCATTTTCCGGGTTCTCGTCCCGCGCCACGGTCGAGGAGGAAGCGGCGCAGCTCCGCAAGGCGATCGGTGTTGATCAGGTCAACTCCCGCCGCGAGCAGTTCTTGCCACACCACGGGACTCTCCGGCGTCGCCCAGAAGCGCACCAACCGTCCGCCCTTGTGGGCCTTCGCGACGAACTCCCGGAGTTTCGTCCGCTCCGCCTCCGGCATCGGCCCTTCACCCCGCCAGCTGAAGACCAATTTCCAGTTGGCGCTGACCCACGGAATCAGGTGCGCCGGTGCCGTCGCGTCCAGATCCGGCGGGCGGCCGTCAATGGCTGCGTGCCGCACTTTCTGAGCGGTGATCGCGTCACGATCGCAGTTGCCGCTGACGACCACCGTCACCGCTTTCGGCTCGAACTTGCCGTCGCGCGTCACCGACAGGATATCGTCGTAGCGAGCCAGTTCCCGGGCGAGGGCGGCGTACGTTTCCTTCGCCGCGCTCTTGACATCGATCAGCAGAAAGATGGTCGGGCCACCGGCGTAAACGCGCCCGCCACTCGCCTTGCTGCGCTGGCGCAGCGGATCCAGGTAGAGCTTTGTCAGCGTGCGACCCGGACGCAGATCCTTGCGGGTGTGGCCGACCAGCAGTTCCCCATCGACAAGGAAAATGTCGGCCTCGACGCTGCAGAAACCGTGCTCCAGCGCGTCGAGCAGTGGGCGGGGGTGTTCGTAATCGTTATGAGCGTGGCCCTGCCGCAAGGGCACCACACGGGCAGGTTGCTTCCCTTGCCCCGCGGCCACCACGAGGGCCAGGCAGGGGAAGAGGGCGGTGAGGATCGCAGCGCGGAGTCGGCGGGATTGTGCGTGCATGGTGTCTCCGACAGACGGGCCCTGCTCGCTGACATAGGGCTGGACGGAGCACGCGGCAACTCCTTCCGATCGCCAGGACTGTCAGGCGGACATGCTGCGGTCTGCTGGTGTGGAGAGCAGGCCGAGGGCCTGCAGGGCTGCAATGTGCTTGCAGCGGCCGTCGCCGCCGGCCTGAATGGGGCAATGGTCCCAGACGAACGACGGGCAAGTACAAAATCGGCCAGCAGCGTCGATGTCGTAGACGCCGCCGTTTCCCCAGTTGACCAGGCGATAGTGGTTCTGCACCGGGACGAGCGTGTAGCGCGTCCCGTTGATGAGCAGGACGCCGTGCCGGCGACTGACCCAGGCGCACTTGCCGCTGACGGGTTTGGGTGGATGTAAGGGGGTTGGCATGGTGTGTATGGTGTTGGTTTCAACGCCTTGTTTTATTTGTTTTACCGCATCGGCCGAGAGGAAACGAGGTTGGTAGGTTGCGCGCCGGGGCGAAAAATCGTTGCACCCGTTGCCCGGGTGCGTAAACTTGGAGGGATGAAGGTTTGCACGAGCGCACCTTGACGACGACCGTCGAGATCAGCGGCCCACGCTCCGAGCAACCCCACGAGTGATCGTCATGCTTCCGCCAAGTTCGCCACCTTCGCGTCCGCCCGGCATTCCCGCGACGGTGGGCCTCCTTGCTGTCCTCGCCGGGGCGGCCATCGGGATTCTGGCCTTCCGCGGTCAACCACCCTTCGACAACCTGGCCCAGCGCTTCCACCTGTCGCCGCCCTGGGACGACCTCGTCCATCCGCTGATGCTTGCGGCCCAGGTGTGCTTCCTCGGCGTGTTGCTGATCGTCACGGCTGAGATCCTCCGCCTGGGGACACTGCGCGGCCGTGTGAGCCGGTTAAACGAGGGCGGCTGGCCGCAGCAGTTCTATCGGGAGTGCGCCGCGGAATTGCCGCCAAATTACACCCCGGAGGACTTCAAGCAAAGCGTGGCGCGTCACTGCGAGGCGCTGGAACAGGCGATTGTCTGGCGCTGGCGCGTGCCGCTGGCGCTCAGCCTGCTGATCTGCCAACTCGGGCTGGTCGTCGGCCTGCGCGCCCTGAAACTCAACCCGCAGCCGCGCCTGGCGCCGGCAGACTATTTCCTGCCGCTGTGGGTCGCCTCGGGCGAGGCCCTTGTGGTAGTCACTCTGGTCTATCTCGGAGTGCGCGGCCAGTGGTCTCGCCTCCTGGCCACTCTGGAAAGTTATGGGGAGCGGCTGGCGACCGGCTCGCCCACGGTCCCACGGGAGACGGGACGCACTCCGGAAACGCGCCCTGGAGATGGCGCTGTGGCCCCCCACCACCCGGAGAGGTAAGCGATGCGATCCAGCGACGCAGGCCGGTGGTCGTTGAGCGTGCTGGCGTTTGTCGCGGCGGCGAATGGCGTGGCCGTGCTGTTCTACATCTTGGGCGCCGAGGAACCCTCCAACAACGATCCGGGGCAGGGCGTCCGAGTCGCGGCGATCGTGCCCGATGTTGCCGGCCAGGATTACGCCAGCGCAAAACGCACGTTGGAGGCCGCCGGCTTCAAGGTGTTTCCGGTTAGCGACCCGAACGCCGGTCGCGTCAAGGAACACTCGCCCGCGCCGAGGAGCCGTACCCCCGCCGGCGAAACGGTCACGCTGCAGTTCGAGCGGTTGGTGGTTCTGGGCTCAAGACCACCCAAGGGCAGCAAACCGCCGGCTGGATCGTTCGCCCTCACTACTCAAGTGCTGGGCGACACGACGCTCGACCTCGGGAAAACCGGGGCGAAAGTGACCATCGAACTGTCCGTTGTGGGGACGGCGGATTCCAAGGTCGATGTTGCCATCAGTTACGCCGGCACGGCCAAGCCTGGGGTCCACTTCCAGGTCAAGGTGGACGGCAAAGCGAACGGCGAGAGCAAGCACGTCGTCATCCCACGCGGAAAGCGCACGGTTACCCTGGAGGTCGTCCCGATGGTGCCGCCGCAACTGCAACCCGATCGAGAGGCGCAGCTCACGTTCCGGTTTGCGGCAGCCCCCTCGCAGGCACCCACGGACGCCGGGAGTGTGACGATCAAGTTGACCGAGAAACTCACGGAGCGAAACCTGCTTGTACTCCTGTTCGATCTCGACCCGAAAGAACTCCCGGGG
>DASPXY010000319.1:0-5781 GCA_035637055.1 Gemmataceae bacterium
GCGCCGCTCGCCAGGGTGGTTCTAAAAGGAGTTGCGAATTGATCCCCGATCCGCGGCCATCTGCCGTGCCATCGTGTAATGGTGGTAGTGCAGGGCGCACTTGATCAGGTAGTTCTGGAGCAAGGCGGGATCGCGCCGCGCACGCAGCAAGCGCCACACCCGCCGGCGATACTCCCGCCGCAGCCCCGCGTCGTGTACGTGCCGCATCAGGCGGGCGTACAGCCCCGCCGCTCCCACCAGCAGTCGTGCCTCCGCCTTGAGCCGCTGCCAGGGATGCCGTCGCCAGTAGCGGGCCCGCGCCTCTGCGTAGGGTTGCCGCTGGCCAAGGTACAGATCCTCCAGCCGCCCGAAGTAGGCTTCCGGCTCGTACAGGTCGTTCAGCACGCGCACGTAGCCGTCGCGCAACTCCGCCCGGCCCAGGCGCAGGGGGACGACGTTGGTGCCGTATTCCGGCTCGTCGGCGAGGTCGAGCCGCCCCGCCGCGGCCAGCCGCGCGTGCAGCGGCGTCTTGGGGATGGCATGCAGCATGCCCACCATCGCATGAGCGATGCGGGCCTCGCGCAGGAAGGTGCGCTGCGCCTCGAAGATGTCGGGGCCATCGTGGTCGAACCCCAGGATCATGCCGCACCACACCTCCAGCCCCGCCCGCTGGATGGTCTGGACGCGCTCCACCAGGGTGCCGCACGCCCGCACGTTCTGGAACTTCTTCGTCTCGCGCAGCGACTCCGCACTGGGGCTTTCGATGCCGATGAAGACGCTGACGAAGTTGGCCTCGGCCATGAGCCGCAGCAATTCGGCGTCCTCGGCGAGGTCCAGCGACGCCTCGGTGAAGAACACCAGCGGGTAGCCGTTGGTCTGCTGCCAGGCCACCAACTCGCGCAGCAGATCCTTGATGGCGCGTTTGTTGCCGATCAGGTTATCGTCCACGATGAAGGCCGCACGCACGCCCTGGGCGCGCAGGGCCTCCAGTTCGGCAAGAACCTGAGGACCAGTTTTGAGTCGTGGCCGCCGACCAAACGTAACGATGATGTCGCAGAACTCACACTGGAACGGGCAGCCCCGCGAGAACTGGACGCTGCCAAACAGGTAGTGCCCCATCTTCAGCAGGTCGAAGCGCGGCACCGGCACGGTCGTCATGTCCGTGCGGTCCGCCTGCTCGTAGCGGCGTGCGGGGTGGCCCCGTGTCCAGTCGTTGAGGAAGCGCGGCCAGGTCTCCTCGGCCTCGCCGACAAAGATGGCGTCGGCGAGCGGGCCGAAGTAATCCTCCTGCACCGTGACCCACGGGCCGCCGACCACCGTGAAGGCGCCACGCCGCTTCAACTCGCCGAGGATCTGGCGCATGCGAAAGCGCTGCACGCTCATGCCCGTCACCCCGACGATATTGGCCCGGGCCACGCGGTCGAAGTCGATCGCCTCGACGTTCTCGTCCACCAACGCGACGGTGTGCTCCGGCGGGGTCAGGGCGGCGAGCAGGGGAAGCGCAGCCACGGGCAAGTTGGCTCGCTTCCCGAAAAAGGGCAGGGCGTGTTCCAGACCCCAGTAGGAGACCTCGAAGCGCGGGTTGATCAGGACAATGTCCGCCATAACGCACCTTGTGAGAAAGCTCGGGCGTCTGGACCTGACGCAGGGGTTGCAGAGATCATCTTATCCGGCCGCAGCGAATCCGCTCCCCCCACGGCGATCACCTTCTCACGGACACCAACGACCCGCTGCGGAATCCACCAGTCGGGGTTGACCTGCCCAAGGCGGCGCGGGAGTATGTTGCCGCGCTGCGAATCGGTTCCCGAAGTTGGCTCGTTCGCTGGGCGAGGAGGCGAACTCATGGGCTTCACGGTCTACTATCGCCCGAAGCCAAGGTCACCCTTGGGCGAGCGGCGCGGCGTCAGCCCGCCGGTAAAGCCACACCGGCGGGCTGACGCCGCGCCGCTCGCCGTGGCCATGGCCACGCTCGACCTGGTAGTCAACGAATTGCGCGAAGTGGTGATGTTCCTCAGACATGAAGAGGCGAGGGTGTGACTGGCTAGGCGTACTCAGCTTGCCGGCTCGGCGCCGGTCCCGAGCAGCACGCCTTCTCTTCTGGGGAGGTTCCATGAACTACAGCGAGTTGATCCAGGCGTACTTCGAGCGCTCGACGGCGCTGCAATGGTACTGGACGATTTACGTCCTCGTGATTGGCGGCGTGTTGGGTTTCTCCACTTTCCGGCAGCGACCGGAGCTGGTGACCACCATCCTGATCAGCATCCTGTATGCGGGCTTTGCCTACAAGAACCTGGGAGCCATTGAAACGACCGCGGAGGAGCGGCACGCCATCCTTCTGGCCATCAAGGACTACCCGGCCTCCGGGCCGAAGGCGGCGGATATCCAGCGCGTCCGCACCAAACTCGAGCCCACCTTGCCGGAGTATGATGTGGCTGGGGCACGCTACTTCCATATCGCGTGCGACCTGTTGACGATTGCCTTCCTCTGGGCCAAGGAGTGGCGACGCCGAACACCGGAATTGTCGACCGCCAAGGTGGCGGTCTAGTGGGAGTTCAAGCGACCTCCTGTTCGTAGCCCCGCCTTCAGGCGAAACACACCTTGCCGCCTGAAGGCGGGACTACGAACAATACGTCCTTTGCATGCTTATTTCTTCTCGGCGCTCTTGGCGGCAGGGGCGGGAGGCGTGTCCCGCCAGAGCCAGCGCAGCGAATCGGGGAGGATGGCGCCGCCGTGCTTGCCGGTGTGGCCGCCGTCGCCCCAGACCGTCTTGTAGTCGTACTTCTTGAATTTGAGAGCCGCCTCCATCTGCAGGTTGCTCAGATACCAGTGGCCTGCCGGATTATCGAGATCGTTCGAGCCGTCCTGGAGAAACACACGGATCGGCTTGTTCGGGCTCTTGCGGATGATGCCCGGATAGCGGTCGCCGCCGCGGATGTTCGTGAAACTGCCGATGTGGCTGAGCACCTTGCTGAACAGATCCGGGCGTTCCCAGGCGACCGTGAAGGAACAGATGCCGCCCGAAGAAGCCCCACAAATGCCGCGCCCGGCGGCGTCCTGGCGCAACTTGAACTTCTTGCTCACCTCCGGCAGAATCTCCTTTTCGAGGAACTCGGCATACTGCGGCGTCAGCGAGTCGTACTCGAAACTGCGATTACTGCCCCCTTTTTTCTTGTCTTTGCCGGGGAACGTGCCCGGGTTAATGAAGATGCCGATGATGACCGGCAGTTCCTTCTTGTGGATCAGGTTGTCGAGCACCGTCGTGGCGCGGTACTGTCCCTTCGGGTTCTTGTAACCGCCGCCGTCCTGGAAGACCATGACGCAAGCCGGTTCCTTGCCGTCGTACTGCTTGGGTACATAGATCCACCAATCCCGCAGTGTCCCCTTGAACACGCTGCTTTCCCAGTTCTTGTATTCGTGGATTTCACCCTTCGGCACGCCCGCCTGTTCCATCGAATCGGGACCGAGTTGGTAGTCGTCCTTGGCCTGGGCGACCGCCAGGGCGCCGGCAAGACACACAAGGGAGAGCCCGAGTCGCTTCATCATGATTCGGAGCCTTTGCTGAGAGACCACCGATGCCTGGTTGAACCGCCACACCGTCGGCGTGCGCGGACACGATTCCCTGGTGAGTTTATAGGCGGCCACGGCGGCACGGTATACTAGAAACGGCTCAGTGCCTGCGGGAAACCCCTCCCCCCAACCCCCTCCCCGCAACGGAGAGGGGGAGCAAGCCTCACGGCGTCTTTTCTTCTCCCCCTCTCCTTGTAGGGGAGGGGGTGGGGGGAGGGGTTTCCCGCAGACTCTCAGGCCATCGAGAGACGAAACGCGCGCCCGCAAGATCGTTGACAGGATCGACCATGAATAATCTGCATTTGCCGTCCAGTTCGCGGAGCATGGCGACGGCGTGGAACTTCCCACTGGGGATCGAGGGCTTTCGCTACGCCGACCTCAATCGCGTCCGCCGCCTGATGGCTCTCTACCAGGTGTTTCGCGAGGAACTGCGCTCCGCCGACCCGGCACTCGCCGAGCGCTACGACCACAGCTGCGCCGAGTATGCCCGTGGCGAGGGCAAGGAAGATACGGCGCTGCTCATCGACGTGGCCAGGCACCTCGATCGCTTCTTTGCCCGACTTTTCCACATCGAAAAGGAGGTGAACGCCCTGAATCGCCGCACCTCCGATGACCGGACCGTCTACGAGTTCAAGAAACGCTTCCTGGATCGCGTGGTGTTGAAAACGCCTCCTGACCCGCAAGAAATGGCGATTATGAACATCGCCGACGTCGAGTTTCGTTACCGGGAACGGGTGGCGGAAATCCTCACGCGCGGCGAATGGGCCAACGATCCGGAGCGCGAGTTGGCCGAAGTAGTTCTCAAGTTACTCGACCGTCAAACGACCGCGAAAAGCCAGGGCGACGCTGCGGAGTCAGCGCGCTGCGAAGAGCGTTTGCGCGACGTTTCGGCCTGGACGCGGGTACTGGCCTTTCACCCTGCATTGAAAGATCGGCGGCGCCAGTTTGCCTCCTTTGTGCATCCCGAAAAGCTGGATTTTGACAACCTGGTGGCCCGCGAGTTCAACTTTCCGGAGTTGCCGACGCTGTTCGAGGGTCCGCCGGAGGGACGGCGCCACCGCGACGGCTTTGGCCTCACCGACGAGCGCATGGCGCCGCGCGAAGCCCTGCGCGAGATGCACTACTGCATCATCTGTCACCCGCGCGACAAGGATTCCTGTTCCAAGGGGTTGCGCGAGAAAGACGGGTCTGCGAAGAAAAATCCGCTGGGAATCGAGCTGACGGGGTGTCCGCTCAAGGAGAAGATTTCCGAGGCGCACCTGCTGAAGCGCGAGAGCCACGGCATCGGAGCGCTGGCGATGATCATGGTGGACAATCCCCTGTGCGCCGGCACCGGCCACCGCATTTGCAACGACTGCATGAAGTCGTGTATCTACCAGAAGCAGACGCCGGTGAACATTCCGCAGATCGAAACGAGCATCCTGTCCGACGTGTTGCATTTGCCCTACGGTTTTGAAATCTACTCGCTGCTGGCGCGCTGGAACCCGCTCAACCTCCGCCGGCCCTTTCCGCTGGCTTACAACGGCAAGAACATTCTGGTGGTCGGCATGGGGCCCGCGGGCTACACGCTGGCTCACCATCTGCTCAACGAAGGCTTCGGCGTCGTTGGCATCGACGGGCTGCGCATCGAGCCGCTGTCGGTGCGCATGCGCGGCGCCAAGCGGCGCGTACCGCAGCCGATCAAGGAGATCAACGACGTCACCGGGCCGCTGGATCGCCGCGTCATCCTTGGTTTCGGCGGGGTTTCCGAGTACGGCATCACGGTGCGCTGGGACAAGAACTTTCTGGATATTAATTACCTCCTTCTGATGCGCCGCAAGAAGTTTCGCCTGTACGACGGCATTCGCTTCGGCGGCACCTTGACGCTCGACGACGCTTGGAACCTGGGCTTCGATCATGTGGCCATTGGCGCTGGTGCCGGCAAGCCGACGCTGGTGTCGATGAAAAACAACCTGCTGCGCGGCGTGCGCCTGGCTTCCGATTTTCTCATGGGGCTGCAGGCCACCGGCGCTTACAAGGCGAATAGCCTGGCAAACCTGCAGCTACGGCTCCCGGCGGTGGTGATCGGCGGGGGTCTGACGGCCATTGACACGGCGACCGAGATGCAAGCCTACTACGTGGTGCAGGCGGAAAAGGCGCTCGACCGCTACGATCGCCTGGTGCCGAAAATCGGCGAAGAGGCGATCTGGGCCAGCCTGGATGAGGAAGAACGCGAGATCATCGAGACGTGGCTCA
>DASPXY010000320.1:0-3517 GCA_035637055.1 Gemmataceae bacterium
CAGTATGGTCGATCAAGTGCTCCAAGAGAGCACGGTCGTTGGGGCGGAGATCCACAAGGGCCATCGTTACGCCCCTCCTGCCGCGGGCGGGTTCAGGAGAGGTTATTGTATTTGTCAAAGAACTTTTTGTAACCTACTTAATGAACCGTCCGACGCGACGGCAACAGGAAACGGCGAAGAGGCGCAACTGCCGCTCAGGCGTCTGCCCACGCACGGCTTCCAGCAATGCCCTCGGATCGGTGCAGGCGGCCCACGACTGCGCGTTCACAGCACACCTCACTCCCGGTTCAGCAAGAGGTCGAGCACCCAGCAACCTCTGGCATGGACGCCAGGTTGACGGCAGTGGTTCACCATTTCCGCGTCATCGCAGCCTGCTTCTTCGAGGGCATCGGCCAGGATAGGCAAATGGTCAAACGTCCGCCCTTCATAGATGGCCTGGGCAAGGTTCATTACCACACCGTTATGATTTGCCAGCCAGCAGGGCTGAACCATCTTGGGGTGGAAGGGGTTGCCAAAGATATCTCGGAGGAACGTGGCGGGCCGTTCCGGGTGCTCCAGGTTCAGAGACCGCATGGCGTTGGGGGCCTTCCAGTCGTTGAAGCGGTTCTCCCGTGGGCGCGCAGCGATAGCAGCGACCACACTGGCCCAGAAGTGCATCGAGTAGTTCTCAGCCGCCCGAGATGCCTCGAACGCCGCCTCGGCAACAGCCTCGACCTCGCTACGGGAAGCCAACCCTTCCAGGTAGCGTTCAGCGACTTCGACACCTTGGCGACTCCGCTCATCGGTCAGGAGATACCAGATTTCTCTGGCACAAGCACAGACGAAGAGTTGCCCCTTCCGTGGGGAGGGACGCTTCATGTCCCGCCAGAGGCACCGGACCATCCACGCCGCCTCGTCCAGGGTATCGGCGTGCAGCCAGCGATCTTCGGTAAGGAGATCATCGATAATCATGACTCACCTGCTCAAGGTAGCCCCCCAGAGCGACCAGCATCACCTCCACAGTACACCAACCAGAACCAGGCGACGTCGATAGAGCGGAGCCTCGTGCGCTCGGGTGCCGGTCAGGCTACCACTCGGAGTCAGGATTGTTGACGCCGGCATCCCGCGCCGCTTCGAGCGGATCGAAGTCGTAGTCGTGGGCACAAACTGCCAGACCAGGCTTGTCGTCGCTCGGGCCGATGAAGTGCTCCGTCTTCGCCCCAACTTCCCGGGCGCGTTCGCGGACGGCGTGGTACTGCTCGGCCTCGTCGTAGCGGAACAGCGTCTTGCAGGGGTAGCGATGCTTGAGCACCTTGCGCACCTGCAACTCGCCGTCGTCGTTCAAGCGGCAGAGCACCACGTCATCGATGTTCAACCGGGAAGCCAGGGGGATATTGTCGAGGCGGTATTTGCGACCGCCGAGGTGCTCGGCCCAGCCTGTCTCGCGCTTGGTGTAGCGGATTTTCACCAGGCGGTCGTCTCGGTCCATGCGGTAGTGCCCTTTGCTGGCAGCCGGTCCAGCCATTCATTTACGCTTTGCCGAGCAACTGGTCCACGGCCCAGCAGCCGCGGGCGTGCGGCCCCGAACCACGCAGGTGCCCGAGGAGGTTGGCGTCGGTGCAGCCCGCCTCTTCCAGCGCATCCGCCAGAACAGGCAGATCCTCGAACCGCGCCTCCGCATAGATACTCGTGGCAAGCGCGACCATCCCAGCCGCTCGCCAGGACGGTGGGATAGCCAGCGGTGGGCGGAAGGGGTTGCCGACGACCTCGCACAGGAGGCGGGCCTGCTGCTCTTGCTCGGGCCGTTTGAAGGCGTCTTGCAGGTCGGGATAGGCGTTCGCCCCGGCTGCGACTTGCGCCCCCCAGGCTACGGCGAATGATGCGAAGGCAGCCGCATAACTCGCCGCGAGGTGAGGCTCCTCGTTCAGGACCGCCGCGGCGGCGTCCGCCGCGTTCGAGGCAATCAGGCAGCGGGCGCGTGCATCCCTCTCCTGGAACGAAAACATCTGCTGGTACGCCTCCGTCCACGCCCTGCGAGCCGCTCGCACGACGGCCGGTCGGCCCTTCCGCCGGGCCAGGCCGACCTCCACATACTGTTCAGCGAACGCCAGGGCTTGCCGACTGCGCGGATCGGTGATGAGCCGGTCGATGCGGCGGCAGCAAGCCAACGCGAATAGACGCAACTTCCGCTCGCTCGCCTGGTCCCGCAGGAACTTCAGCATCGGCTCCGAGTCCGCACACGCCAGCCATTCGGCCTCGTTCATCGCCTGCCCTCACTCCCGGCCCAGCAACAGATCAATGGCCCAGCAGCCGCGGACATGCGGACCTGCTTCGCGCAGATGGTTGAGGATATTCTGGTTGTCGCAGCCGCCTTCCTCAAGGGTGTCTGCAAGGACGGGCAGATCCTCGAAGGTTCGCTCTTCGTAGATCGTTCCGGCCAGGGCGATTACTTGGGGCGTCAGCCAAGCGGCCTCCACCCAGCCCGGGCGATACGGATTCTCGAAAATGTCGCGGAGGACTGGCTGCTGCTGCCGCGCCTCGGGTTCTGGTCCGGTGCCCCGGTTGCCTCTCCAGGCGGCCTCTGCCGCAGCCCAGGCAGCATTCGCCGCCCCGCGACTGGCAGCTCCCGGATTCCAGAAGGGGGTCTCAAAGAGAACGGCCTCTGCCGCCCCGAAAGCCCAACTGCAGGCAGTGAGTATCCACGGATCGACAGCGGCGGACCTTGGCTGTAACACCGTTTCGGTGAGGCACCACCGCATCTCCTGGCGGGCGGCCTCCAGCTCCTCCGCGGTGGCCAGCCCATCGGCGTACCACTCCGCGAGAGCCACTGGCTTCCGCCACCGTTCCTCGACGAGCAAGGGCCAGATTCTCCGACAGCAAGCACAGCCGAACAAGCGGAACTTGCGATTGCTGGTGCGGCCGACCAGGTAGCCCAGCAACGCGCGAATGTCGTCACACTCCAACCACTCCTGTTCGGTCATCGCATCACCTTCGCCCAACAGGCAGTTCAGTAGTCCGCAATGGCGAGCATCGGCTCCAGGCCCCACCGTGGTTCAAGACGTTGATGTCGGTGCTGCCTATTGCTGCGCGGCGTTGGCAGGGCGTCAGCCACGGAAAATGGTCAGGCACTACTTGTCCAGGCCGTGGTGTTCCGTGCTGACTGTCGCCTTGCGCTCGTCCATCACCGTTAGGAAGTAGACCAGGGGCCGCGCCACGGGCAACTCGGCCAGGGCGCGGCTTCCCTCGATCCGGGCCGGCTGCGTCTGCCACTTTCGCTTCTGCCACGGGCCGGTGTCTGCCGTGAAGTGCAGGGCCGCGGCCGTGACCGGCACGTCGGAGTGGAAGTTCGCCGCGACCTTGTTGCCGTCCCGGTTCATCGGCTCGACTCTTCGAGCCGGTCTTCGTAAGGTCGCAGGGCGTCTTCGGCGTGGCCGAGGGTGATGGCGTCAATCTGCCAGGAGACCAGATAGAAGCCTGCTTCCGCGGGCACAGAGCCGGCATCCCGGACGGCCTGGTAAACCGCCAGTCGCTCCTCCTC
>DASPXY010000321.1:0-4802 GCA_035637055.1 Gemmataceae bacterium
GCGGACGAGATCACGCGCACCGGCATTCCCTCGCTGAAGGTGCGCTTCAACAAGGTGTTCGGCTATTACATCGAGGTCACGAACACCCACGCCAACAAGGTGCCGAAGAACTACCAGCGCAAGGGCACCCTCAAGAACGCCGAGCGCTACTACACAGCAGAACTGAAGGAGCGCGAGGAGAAACTCGTCGGAGCGGAGGAGAAGAGCTACCAACTCGAATATGAGTTGTTCCAGGCCCTGCGCGATCGGGTCGCGAGCCAGACAGCGCGGCTGCAGCAGACCGCCGAGGTGCTGGCGACCCTCGACGTGCTCGCCGGCCTAGCAGAGCTGGCCGAGTCGCGCCAGTATAGCCGCCCCGAGTTGTGCGAGGAGCCGATACTGGACATTCGCGATGGTCGTCATCCCGTTCTCGATCAGAACTTGCCGGCCGGGACGTTCGTACCCAATGATGTCATCCTCGGGCCGGAACAGGGACCGCTTTGGCTAATTACCGGACCGAATATGTCCGGGAAAAGCACGTTTATCAGGCAAGTGGCCTTGCTGACGTTGCTGGCCCAGATGGGCAGTTTTGTGCCGGCTCGGCAGGCACGGGTAGGCATTGCGGATCGCATCTTCACGCGCGTCGGGGCGAGCGATGACCTCGGCCGCGGGCAGAGCACGTTCATGGTGGAGATGACGGAGGCCGCAAATATCCTCAATAACGCGACGGCCCGAAGCCTGGTCATTCTCGATGAGATCGGCCGGGGCACCAGCACCTATGACGGCGTCTCACTGGCCTGGGCCATCACCGAGTACCTGCACAACCACGCCGGCTGTCGCGCCCTGTTCGCGACGCACTACCACGAACTGGCACAGCTGACGGAGACGCTGCCGGGGCTGCGCAACTACAACGTGCTGGTGCGCGAGTGGCGCGAGGAGATTGTGTTCCTGCACAAGATCGCCGCCGGCAGCGCCGACAAGAGTTACGGTATTCACGTGGCGCGGCTGGCGGGGATGCCCGATGAGGTGCTGGACCGGGCGAAGGACGTCCTCGCCGATCTGGAGGCGCATCACGTTGAGACGAAGCAGCGACCCACGCCAAGCCGCCGGGCTCGACGGCGTGACTCCGTCGAACAACCTAGCCTGTTCGCCGACCAGGAAGGGCTATCGGAACCGGAGAATACGGAGGGTAAGTAGGGCCATCCGGGTGCCCTTTCACTGATCCTTGACGCGGATTCCCGGTCGTGCTCACCCTTCGGTGAGTCCCCCTAGCCGGCGTATTCGTCGTCGCGGCGGCGCCGTGCCTGCTGCACGAGTGCCTGCGAACTCTGGCCGCGCACGGAAACGAGGTGCGCCGGCCCCACGCCATAGCCGCGCAGCGGGTTGTGCCAGAGAATGCTGCCCGTGAGCGGATCCAGGCAGTACATGTAGCCGTTCGTCGAGACGATCAGACGATCACCATCGAGGAGCAGCGACACATAGCCGGATTGCATTTGGTTGTTCGACCAGACGACCTCGCCGCTGTCGCGGTCGAGGGCCAAGGCGTAGCCGTTGAAACCGACGAAGATGAGTTGATCGATCGTTCTCATGGTGCAGGTTCCTCAGAGAGCGGGTCTTCTGGGCGTGTTCGGCGGCGAAAGCGACGCCGGCAGGCCCCACTCGCTGGCGCGTTCTTCTCCAACTCCTCCCGGAGGAGGCCCCTGCTGCGTCCCTCCCGGATACGGCTCTCCTGGTCGGTCCCATTCGGGTCGTACCGATTGCTCTGGATGACCTTGCCGATCAGCAAGGTGACGGCGGCGATGCCGCAAAGCACCGTGGCGGCAATGACGCCGAAGATGATGACCGGCGCTGGACCTGGGCGCAGGTGAGCGACAATCACTGCAGCCGGCAGAGCCACTAGCATGAACAGGAACAGCAGGATCACGCCCAGTTGGCGCATCCACGCCCGGAACGCCCGCCGGGCTTTTGGGAACATGTGTTGCTGAATCCAACCGCAGGCCGGGCACGGAACGACATCGTAGGCGATCTCCAGTTTGTACCGCAGTGCTGCTTCCGCCCTGCTCGCGGCCCGTCCCTGAGCCCCCTGGTTGTCCACGAAAAGCAGACTCGTCCCGTGCCCGGTAGCGGTCCGGCCGACCGCGTACACATAGAGCGGTTCGCAGACGGGTGGCGCACGCAGGGTGTAGGTGCCGCGAGCCGAGCGGCACGGCCAGCAGCCCCGCTCGGCTCGCGGGGCCTACTCCTGGAGGCAACCCGACTGCGAACCGCTCTAGTCAGCCTGGCACTTCTCGCAGCGAACTTCCTTCAGGACGCTGCGCGAGTGGGTAGCCGTATAATCCATGCCATAGGGGATCGCCATAGAGATCTTCTCGCACAGCGGGGTATGGGGCGACGATTTCCTCTCCTTGTACCCCTCGCCTCGTAAGTTCGCAAGCCAATTCGTGGGGACGGGATCGAAGACCGCATGTCTGCAGTTACGGTCAAGAAGTTTCCGCCCCGTTGCCTGTCGGCTTGCCAGCTGGCTGCGGCAGTTCTTCCAGCCTCGTGATGTGTTCCAGGGCCACAATATCGTAGGCAAGCACGAGGCGCGGTCGCATGGCGTCGGGGTAACCGATAACGGCGCTGGTTGGCGAGACCATGATGATATCGGGATGGCGCACATCATACGTGACGCCATCGCTCGTAATGATCCTGAAAGGCTCGAATGGCTTGCGCTGCAGTTTTGCCGCAAGGTCGGTGGCGCCCACGTCCGGTCTCCTTGTTCTTGTTGGTGATGAAAGGGGCGCTTCTCAGCGCCCCCTGATGTATACATCTACCTCGCGCCTCGGCACACCACAACGGCAGTCTCAGGCCCTTGGCGTTTCCTGACTGACCCGCAGAGCAATGGTACAAGCAGCGCAAAGCATCACCGTTTGGGGAACGGCGGTACCGGTGGTAGTGTGCGCGGATTACGCCGCAATTCCTCCGTAATCTCGCGAATGGCCCGCTCCAGCTGATCGTCGATCCCAGCGTACTCGCGCGCCGGATCGTTGTCCACGACGATGTCTGGATCGACGCCGTGGTTCTCGATCGGCCACGTCTTGCCGTCGATGCTGTAACCGGCGAACTCCGGCTTGTTCAAATAACCGCCGTCCAGCAGCGGCAGCGTCCCGCGAATGCCGATCACGCCGCCCCAGCTGCGCTTGCCGATCAACTTGCCGAGCTTGTAATGGCGGAAGCGGAACGGGAACAGGTCGCCGTCGGACGCCGAGAACTCGTTGAGCAGGCACACCTTCGGCCCAATGTGCATGTCGAACGGATCGGGGCTCGGGGCGGTGTTGCGGGCGATGTCCACCATTACGATCTCGCGCCGGAGCCGCTCGATCAACTGCGGCGAGACGTTACCGCCGCCGTTGCCGCGCATGTCAATGATCAGCGCCTTCTTGCGCAGCTGCGGATAGAACTGCTTCACGAACTCGTTCAAGCCGTTCGCCAGCATGTCGGGTACGTGCAGGTAGCCGACCTCGCCGTTCGTCACCTCGGTCACACGCTTACGGTTTTTCTCGACCCAATTGTAATAATACAGAGGGTGTTCATCGCCAATCGGCGTGACGACCACATCACGCACCCCACGGCCGCCTTTCTCCTTCGGTCCGGCGTCGATTCGTAGCGTCACCTGCTTGCCGACCGTGTTCACCAGCGCTTCGTAGATATTGACCATCTCTTTCGTCGGCCGACCGTTCACCGCGACGATGTACTCGCCCTCCTCGACATCGACGCCGATCTCCGTCAGCGGCGAGCGGAGGGCCTTGTTCCAGTTCGCCCCTTTGAGGATGCGCTTGATCTTGTAATGCTTCGTGATCGGATCCTGCTCCAGTTCGGCGCCGAGCAGGCCGAGCGGAACCCGCGCCGGCTTCGGCAGGTCGCCGCCGCCGACATAGCAATGGCCGGCGTTCAACTCGCCGATCAGCTCACCGATGATGTACGTCAGGTCGGCGCGATGGCTGACATGCTCGACGAGCGGGGCATAGCGCTGGCGCAACGCCTTCCAGTCAACGCCGTGCAGGCCCGGATCGTAGAAGAAGTCGCGCATCTGCCGCCAGCATTCATTGTAAATCTGCCGCCACTCGGCACGGCGGTCGAGTTGCACCTGCATCCCCGAGAGGTTCAGCGGGTCGGTCAGGCTCACGGTCGCCTTTGGCAGATCGATGATGTAGTAATTGCTGTCCTTCGAGACGATCATTTTCTTGCCGTCACCGGAGATCTCGAAGTTGTTGACCTGGCCCAGGCCGGTTTCTTTCTGCGCGGCGATGTCGAACACTTGCATGGTCGCCTTCGGTTCCTTCGCCGATGACCGCATGTAGTAGAGATTGCCACCGACGGAGGTGAGGTTGAAGTAGCTGGCGACCGGCGGTGGCAATTGCAGAATGCGATCCTGCAGGCCGTCAAGGTCCACCTTCACCGCGACCGGCTCCTTCTTCTTGGGCTCCTTGCCGGCCTGCTTGTCGTCCTTGGCGGGTTGTGGCTTGGTCTCGGCGGCGCCGACCTCGTCGCTTTTCGGCTTGAAGGGCGACGGCGTGTCCTTGGCGAGTGTCACCAGGTAAATGCGGGCCAGATCCTGATAGGCGTGGTTCCACTCGGTGCGGCTGAAGATCGGCGTGAAGTCGCGGTTCGAGACGAAGAACAGGTACTTGCCGTCGGCGCTGAAAACCGGCTCGAATGAGGCGTACCAGCCGTCGGTTACCTCGTAGGATTTATCCTTATCCAGCGAGTAAATGTAGACTTTCTGCAGCCCCTCGGTTGCCGGTTTCGCGTAGGCGACCCACTTGCTGTCGGGCGACCAG
>DASPXY010000322.1:0-6912 GCA_035637055.1 Gemmataceae bacterium
AACGGCCAGTTCGACGCGGACGAGTCCAGCACCGAGACGGATGCCAACGGCCAGTACATCTTCACCGGCCTGGCTGCGGGCAGTTACCAGGTGAGGCTGAGCGGGTCCGACGAGGTCCACAAGGTCGTGTTGGCACACGGCCAGCCTGTGAGCCGCAACTTCGCGATCCGACCCCTGTCCGCAGTCGTCGCGGACGTGTCGGCCTCCTCCAAGGGCAGCTCCGCCACCGTCTCTCTTCTCGCGAACGGGCTCGAATCGCAAGGAGATTCGCTCACCGTTACCGGAAGTTCGCAGGGCGACAGCGCAACCGCACTTGGGTCGGAGAAGACCGTTCCCGATACGCCGAACGCTGGCGGTATCGGGTCCCAGGTCGTCACTTCCACCGCCAGCGAAGTGGCGGCCAGCCAGAGCCAGCAGGCGCCCACGGTCGCCGGAACGGCGGTCGCGGCTGAGTCCCGTTCGGTCACCCTCGTGCCGAGCAGGCGGGATCAGCAGCCTGCGAGCGGCACCGCAGCGGCCAGCGTGGCGCAGGCAACCCAGACCAGCGAGCCGTCGCCGGGTGTGTTCCTCGTTGGGATACGCGGGGAGATTTTCGGGACAGCGCCCGCGGGGGTGGCTGAGTTGCAGGCAACGACGCTGGCCGGACTCGTCTTCCCTGCGACTACGGGGCTGGCCACAGACCCACAGTTCTCGTTCTACCTCAAGTCGCCGGTGCCGCTGAATCCCCCGCTGTCGAATCGCGTGGAGGGCACTGGCGGCGAAGGGCTCCCTGACCCGGAGACCGGAGACGAGAACGTAGCGCTGCCTGCGCCCCTCAACGAGGGTGAGGCGCTGGGGGAGAACGTCGGGATGGGAGCCCCGACCGAGTCGGGGATCTGGGGGTGGGCGCGTGACGCCTGCTTTGCGGACGGTTCCTGGGAAGACGCCCTTGTGGAGCAAGAGTCCCCAGAGTGGGCTCCGGGGCCTGTGGCTTCGTCGGCCGTGCTCGCGATGGCCGGTGGAATGCTGCTGGGGACGGTTCGCCCACCGCAGGTGGAGGAACGCGATCGGCGCCGTCGGCTCCAATCCGTGCGGTAGATTGAGAATGGTCCGACCCAGGGAACCTGGGTCGCGGGTCGCTGGGCGGGCGAAGGTACCCGCCCAGCGACGCGGACCATGGCGGCGCTTTCGCCTGTCCTCGCACCCTTGATCGCCTTCTCCTGCCAGTCCTTCAGCGTCGTTCGGCCTTGCTTGCGCACCAGCGCCGCGAATGCTTTGACCAGCCCCACCGCCTCCTCCACCTCGGCGCCCTTGATGGGTCAACCGGTGCGCCTTGCTATGTTGAGCCGCTGAACGGACGCTTCGCCCGTCGTCCGAAATACCCGCAGACCAGCGGGGAGCGCTGGCCTGCGGGAAGCAAGAGGAGGGCACGGCGGACACACCGTGGCTTACTTCGTCTGCACCCCGAGCTTCTTCAGGGCCTCGGAAGCCCGAGCCCGAATGGCGGGGTGGGAATCGTGAAGGGCGGCGGTGAGGTGGTTCCCTGCCACCGTGTGGAGCAGCGGCAGCGTTTTGCGGTGTTCGGCGGCAATCGTTGCCAGAGCGGTGATGGCCTCGCCGCGCACCTCGCTCTTCTGGTCAGCGAGGTCGCGGAGCCAGGCACTCAACGGCTTGCCCTTGTACCAAGTGGCCGCCGCGACAGGAGAGCGTTTCTTCAGCGCCTCCAACGTCGGCGCCTTCTCGGAGCCCTTGCCCGGTTGTCCCGTTCCCTTCGGGGCCGCCACCGGCCGAAGCGGGTTCTCGATGACCACCCAGACGGTCGCGTCGGGCTGGCCCACGCACTGGTTGCCCCAGCCGTTGTCGCGGTCATAGTAGCCGTTGTCGGTGTAGGCGTCGCTGTAATTCGGATAGCCCTGATCGACGTAGCCCAGGACGAGGTACGGGGTGATGTTACGATCGACGGGGAGGCGTCGTCCCCACACATCCCAAATGCGGTGCAGGTTGCCTCCGGTCGCGCCGAGGTTGGTCAGCCCATAGAAGCGCCCGTATTGCTGGGTCTGCGGTCCTTGGGGATCGACGTAGCGCACCCACGAGGGGTGGTTGCCGCCTCGGTTGGCGCAGCCCCAGGCGAACAGGGTCACGCGCTCCTGCTGGAAGAACCAGCAGCTGGGGTACTCCGTGCGCGGCTGGCGCACGTTGGGTTGATAGATCAGGCAGTAGACGGCGTAACTGCCGTCGGGACGGTAGTCGTACCAGAACTGCAGGGATTCCGCCCGCGCCGGCCGCGCCGCCACGAACAGGTCTCCAAGAACCGCACTGATCCCGATTGCCAGCAGCATGCCTTTCGACCGTAGCCATCGCATCGGAAAGTCCTCCACGGCAAGGGTGAGCAAGACGCGACCAGGCTGCCGAGACTGACCGCGTCCAGAGAAACCGTCGTGGCTCCGGGCCACAACGACGCGCGGCAACCGTACGCTCGATAGGGAACGCGCCAGGCGACGCGTTGTTGTCGTGGCCTGGGCTGGTTGCCGACGGGGAGCTAGACAGGATTTGCGCGCGAAACGAACAGTCTTTCCGAAACCGTCAGGCACAACCCACTTGTCACCGCCAGGCCACCTGGAAATAATTCGAGTAGCTCAACGGGCAGCGCTGGCTCGCCTGACCTTTCCGAGGAGCACATCCATGTCCGAGGAGGCCTCCTTCCGCGACCTGCTGGAGCGGGTGCGTGCCCGGAACGACGAAGCCTGTACCGAACTGTGGCAGCGCTACGAGCCGGTCGTCCGGGTGGCCGTGCGGCTGAAACTCAACGCCAAGCTCCGCCGGCTGCTCGACTCGTCCGACGTGTGTCAATCTGTCTTCAAGAACTTCTTTCGGTGTGTCGCGGAGAGAGAGCTGCACGTCGAGACGCCCGCACAGCTGGAACAGCTACTGAAGGCCATCGTGAAAAACAGTGTCATCAACCATTGGGAAAAGCTGCAGGCCGCGCGCCGCGGTGGAGGCCGGCCGGTGGCGAGCATCACCCCGGACTGGGAGGTTCAGGCCAACCAGCCCGGACCGGAAGAAGAGTTCGAGCGGAAGGAGCTGCTGGAGAAGATCTACCGGTGCTGGAGCGCCAAGGAGCGTTGGCTGCACGAGCAACGCGCCCTGGACCGTTCGTGGGCGGACATCGCGAGCGAAGCCGGGGACAGTCCCGACGCCCTGCGCGTCTGCTTGGCGCGGGTGAGCACGCGGACGGCACGCGAGCTGAGCGGCGAAGCGTAGACACCGACCCGATCACCGGGTGTTCGTGTTCCGCGCGGAGTCTGTTTCAGTCCTCAATGAGCCACGCACGCCAGCGGGGCCTTGTCCTGACCGCGCTCCCGGCTCGCGCGTCTTGCCTGCTGGGAAGTCAGGGGAGCAGGCCGCACGTTGCTGGCTCGTCTCCAGGAAGGCCGCACAGCCATGACTGAAGCCAACGTCTCCCCAGAGCAGCTTGAGAAACTGCTGGCGGAACAAGCCTGCGCCTGGAAGGCAGGCGAGCCCATTCTGGTGGAGGCCTACCGGGAGCAGCACCCGGCACTCGGACACGACACCGAAGCCCTGCTCGAGATGATCGTGCAGGAGGTGATGCTGCGGAAAGAACGGGGTGAGGTTCCCCGGCTGGAGGAATATCAGGGGCGCTTCCCTCCTCGGGCGGATCAGATTGAACTCCTGGGCAGGCTGAGTCCAGGGCTCTTCGAGCCGCCACTGCCGGTTATCCCCGGCTATGAAACCCTGGAAAAGCTGGGCCAGGGCGGGATCGGAGTCGTCTACAAGGCGCGACACCGCGAACTGAAGCGGCTCGTGGCCCTGAAGCTGATCAAGGCCGGTGAGTTGGCCGATGAACAGGAACTGAAACGCTTCCTCCGTGGGGCCGAACTGACCGCACGTCTGCAGCATCCCAACATCGTGCAGATTTACGACGTCAACGAAGTCAAAGGCCAGCCGTACCTCGCCCTGGAGTTCGTGGACGGCGGTGACCTGGCTGCCTACCTGGCTGGTAAGCCGGTGCCGGCGCGGTTGGCGGCGGAGCTGGTGCGAACCATGGCCAGGGCCGTCCACCATGCCCATCAGCATGCGATCATCCACCGTGACCTGAAGCCGGCAAACGTCTTGCTCGGGGAAATACCCGCCGAAGCCGACCGGCCGACCGTGAAGGAGCTTGTCACGCTTACTCAGTCCGCTGCGGAGGAGCGCCGGCCGCCCGGCGTCATCAAGGTCACCGACTTTGATCTGGCGAAGCGACAGACCGAGCAGGGTCAAACGCCCAGCGGGGCCGTGGTGGGAACGGCCAGCTACATGGCGCCAGAGCAGGCAGTGGGCAACAAGGCAGCCGTCGGGCCGCCGGCAGATGTCTACTCCCTGGGCGCCATTCTGTATGAATGCCTCACAGGGCGACCGCCGTTCCTGGGTGAGACACTCCTCGAAACACTGCGACAGGTGGTGAGCCAGGAGCCGGTCCCGGTGCGGCGGTTGCAACCGAACGTTCCGCGCGATCTGGAGACCATCTGCCTGAAATGCCTGGAGAAGGAACCAACACGCCGTTACCCAAGCGCCGAGCAGCTCGCGGAGCGACTTGACTTGTTTCTCACGGGCAAACCGATTCCGGACCGGCCCATTGGCCCCGTGGAACGCCTGTGGCGCTGGAGTCGGCGCAACCGGGCCTTGGCGGCCGTCGGCGGTCTGGCGGCGGGGGCGCTGATCGCGGTCGTGACCGTATCGATCTGGTTCGGCCTTTACGAGGCACAAGCGGCGCAGGAGTCCCTCCTCCAGAAACAACAAATCGAGTTCGCGCTGGACAAGGCCAAGGACGCCGAGAAGAAGACGCGCGCCGAGGAAACAAAAGTCAGGGAAGCGTTGAAGACAACCCAGGAGCTGTCGGCGAACACGACGCTGATCCAGGCGTTGAACGTGGGCAAACAGGGAGAGACTCTCCAAGGTCTGCTGTTGCTCGACCGTGCCTTGAAGTTCGCACCGCAGGATGCCACGGAATTGCGCCGCAGCATCTTGACGCATCTGGGCACCTGGCAGCATCAGATCCGTCCGCTCCGAGGGATGTTCGTTCAACCGGAAGGGCTTTCGACACTAACGCTCAGCCCAGACGCGAAAACTCTCTTGATGTGGAAGCCAGGCCTGCGACCCCGCGGCTGGGGAGCCGTCAAGCCGCTGGTGCCGGAGGTCCAGCGGCCTCAAGAGTTCGTGAAGCCCTGGGAAAACAAACCCGAACTGTGGGACGTTGCCACGGGCAAGAGGCAAGATCTCTTTCTCGGGAAAGCCGGCAGCATCTCGGCCGCAGCGCTCAGCCCCGATGGGAAACACCTGTTTGCGGCGTGCCTGGATGGCACCGTTCGGCTATGGGATCTCGAGGCAAGGCGAGTGGTTTACGCGCATCCGTACCAGAAACGAGTCGATCTCGTTGTTTTCGGGCCGGACAGTCCTGGTCGTCCTGGCAGTGCCGCGGTGTTGACGGCCAGTGAAGACCAGACGGCCCAACTCTGGCACGCGATGACCGGACGTGAGTTCGGCCCACCGTTACGCCACGACGGGCCGATCGGGAGCATGGTATTCAGCCCAGACGGACGAAAGGCCTTGACATGCACCTTGCGCCGGACGTTTCCTCAAGACGGCAAGGCGTACATGTGGGACGTCGAAAAAAGTCAGGCAATCGGCCAGCCCATCCCTCACAAGGACAGCGTTTCCAGCGTGGCCTTCAGGGCCGATGGCAAAGTGTTTCTCACCATCTCCCTGGGCACGGTTCGCCTCTGGGATACGGAGACGCACAAACTGATCGGGCAGCCCATTCCCCCTCCAAGCAAGTTTGGGTTTCAGGCAGCAGGATTCGGTTTCCAGGAAGCAGCTTTCAGCCCTGACGGGACCGTCCTGCTCACGAGAAGCGGGGATACGGTGCGCTTGTGGGACAGTGCGACCGCCAAGTCACTTGGACCACCGCTCATGCACGGTGATCTCATTACCGCTGCCGTTTTCAGCCCAACAGGGAAACGTCTGGCAACGGCGAGTGCGGACCAGACCGCACGGCTCTGGGACGTCGCGTCGCGGCAAGCCATCGGACTTCCCTTGTCTCACCAGGGCAAAGTTGTGACGCTGGCTTTCAGCCCCGATGGGAAGACCCTCTTGACGGGCAGTTCGGACCGAACTGCCCGCCTGTGGGACGCGGACACGGCCAAACCGTTGGAAGCGGTCTTCCCGCATCCGACGCAGGTCCATCAGGTGGGCTTCAGTGCCGACGGGCAGACCATTCTGACCGCCTGCAGCAACGATTTCTTTGGCAACCCTGTGGTGCGACTTTGGAACAACTCCCCGGCCACTCCGTCCGGCAACCTCCTGCAACAGGTCGAGGACAAGCGCCGGAAGGCACTCGACACGATGTGCTATACTGCTTTCTTCCTTGACAGCCGAACGGTTGCCTCCACAGAATTGTTCGGATTCGGGAGGGGAACCGTCGGTTTCTTTGATGCGGTGAGCTGGAAACCTGTTCGCAGACCTCAATGGCTCGCGTCCAAGGCACAAGCCTTCATTTCCGGCGAGGACGGCCGGACCTTCCTGGCACGGTGTGACAACACCTGGGAGTTGTGGGACACTGAGAAGCGCCAGCGGGTCGGCAGCCCCCTGCTCCTCCGAGACAAGGATGTCGGTTCCTATCGCTTGAGCCCAGACCGGACTACCCTTCTCCTCTGGAACGAGGGTGTTTTCGATGAGCCGGCGTGTACCATCCAGTTCTGGAACCTGACAACGGGTAAGCGTGTTGCCAAGCCCCTGGAGTCTCGCCAGGACGGCTTCCTCGCTGCCGCGTTCAGTCCGAATGGACAGACTGCCGCCCTGCTCCTTGGGCGATGGCTTCGTGATACGGATCCATCTCTGAAGATCCTATTCTTCGATCTTGCCACCACGAAATCC
>DASPXY010000323.1:0-4816 GCA_035637055.1 Gemmataceae bacterium
CGGGCCTAAACCTCTTGCCTCTAGGTTGTTTCGTCGGAAGTGGCTTTCCGCGACTCGCCCCGAGCCCCCGCTGAGGTGGCCGGCACTGGTCCCGAGCCGCACAGGCGCTCGGTCACAATCGCCCAGCAGACCGGCGAGTTGCGGCTACAAAGACCCAAGTGAGTACTGACCCTGGTAGCGACATGAGCAAACCACGCCTCCTCTTCGTGACCGGTAAACTCGCCGAGCCAGCGCTGCGGCGCCTGCTGACCGACCTGGCAACCCGCGCCGGCTTCGACTTCGATGTCGCCGTTCTGCCCATCACCGTCGCGGCGCTGGCAACGACTCCCTGGATCGCGCGTCACCTCACCGTGCCGCAGAACAGCGACCGCGTTATCTTGCCCGGGCTGTGCTCCGGCGACCTCGCCGCGGTGGCGGCGATCACCGCGGCCCCTGTCGAGCGCGGCCCGAAGGATCTGCGCGACCTGCCGGAGTTCTTCGGGGCGGCGACGACCCAGCCTGCCGACTACGGCACTTATGACATCGCGATTCTCGCCGAGATCAACCACGCCCCACGCCTCCCTCTCGACGATCTGTTGACGCAGGCGCGGGCGGCGCGGGCGTCCGGCGCCGACGTGATCGACCTGGGCTGCGACCCCGCCGCGACCTGGAGCGGCGTCCGTGAGGCGGTGCGCGCTCTACGTGGGGAGGGATTGCGCGTCTCGCTGGACAGCTTCACCGTCAGTGAGGTCGAGGCCGCCGCCGCTGCCGGCGCCGAACTGATCCTTAGTGTCAACAGCAGCAACCGTGACGCCGCCCGCGCCTGGGGTTGCGAGGTCGTCGTCGTGCCCGACGTGCCTGCGACGCTGGAGGGCCTCGACCGCACCGTCGAAGTGCTGGCCGCCGCGGGGGTGCCGTTCCGCATCGACCCGATCCTGGAGCCGATCGGCTTCGGCTTCGCCGCGTCGCTGGGCCGCTATCTGGAGGTGCGCCGCCGCTATCCCAGTGCCGAGATGTTGATGGGCGTCGGCAACCTGACCGAACTGACCGACGCGGATTCGGCCGGGGTGAACGTGATGCTGCTGGGCTTCTGTCAGGAGGTCGGCATCCGCAGCGTGCTGACGACCGAGGTAATCAACTGGTGCCGCAGCTGCGTCCGCGAGCTGGCGCTGGCGCGCCGCCTCGTGTACCACGCCTGGAAGCATCGCACCCTTCCGAAGCGCCTGGAGCCGGACCTGATCTTGCTACGCGATCCGAAGCTGAAAGAACATGGCGAGGAGACGCTACGCGAACTCGCCTCCCGTATAACGGATCGCAATTACCGTATTTTCGCGGAGCGCGGCCTGCTGCACGTGTTCAACTCGCTGATGTTTCTGCAGGGGACCGACCCGTTCGCGCTATTCGCGGAGATGAGCCGGCGCGACGAGATCGATCCGTCGCATGCGTTCTACCTGGGGTACGAGATGGCCAAGGCGGTGACGGCGCTGACGCTCGACAAGAATTACGTGCAGGATCAGGCGCTGCGCTGGGGATTCTTGACGAAACCGGAGGAGAGCCACCGCGGGCCGGGAGAAAAGCCCGATGAATGACTTTGACCAGGCGGCGCGTTTCGCCGCCAAGCTGCGTCCGCCGCAGTTCCTGCGCTGGCTGATGCCGAAGCTCGATCCGCGGCTGGTGTTTCGCGACTGGCTGGACACACGCCGGTTGCCCTACCCCGGCGAGCGCGACCGCACCTGCGACACGGTCGCCGACTTCGAGGACACGACTGCGCCAGGGCGGCACTGGGCGGTTGTGGTCGAGTTCGAGTCGGAACCGGATCCGCTCGGCCTGGCCCGGCTTTTCAACTACCTTGGCCAGCTTTACCTGGAACTGGAGAGCGACCCGGAGAAACGCGGCAAGTACGCTGTCGGCGGGGCGCTATTGAATCTGACGGGAGCGGAAGAGTCGGACACGCTGGAGATGCGCTTGCCAGGCATGGAAGAGTACGGCGAGTGGCTGCGCGTGGTGCTGCGAACCCTGCGAACGGTGGACGGGGCGGCAACGCTGGCTGGCATCGCTGCGGGGGAAATCGATCGGTGCCTGCTGCCGTGGATTGCGCTGATGCACGGCGCGGCCGATCCGGGTATCATAAAGGAGTGGAGGCGACTGGCCGATATGGAAGAAGACAGTCGGCTGCGCCGCCAATTCGGGGGGTTAGCGCAGGTCTTCGCCGAGTTGGCAAGATGCGCGCCGGAGTGGAAGCAAGGACTGGAGGGCTGGAACGTGGGCGAATCTCAGGTTGTGAATGAGTGGCGAGCGGAAGGGGATGCCAGAGGCTCACTAAGAACGAGGCGGGCGGACGTGCTCCGGGCACTTGAAATCCGCATGAAGGCGCCTCCTCCGCCCGAGGTGGTGAAAACTGTGGAGTCCATCGATAGCCTGGATGAGTTGTCGCGCTGGCTCGATGCGGCAATCGCGGCCACGTCACTTGACGAATTCCTCGCCACAATCCGGCGCTCGTGATTTCGGACGGTGAGAACTCCTGAACCGCCTCGGAGGGTGGTTCAGCCGCTCCAAGGGAATCAAGGATGGGAGGGCGGAAACGTGGGCGAATCCGAGATTGCGAACGAGTGGCGAGCCGAGGGTTACCGTCAGGGCTCATTGAAAGCGATGCGGACCGCTGTACTCCGGGCACTTGAAATCCGCGTGAAGGCACCACCTCCTGCTGAGGTGGTGAAAACCGTGGAGTTGATGAACGACCTGAATGAGTTGTCGCGCTGGCACAGGGCGGCAGTGGCGGCTACGTCACTTGAGGAGTTTCTTACCTCAATCCGGCGCTGACGCCTTCGGAAAGTGAGGTTACCTGCGAAGCGCATGGGAGCCCTGGTTCAACATCTGGCCGCCGATCCCTCGACCCCGACCCTGGTCGAAGAGTTGACCCCCGCGCTCCGGCCGTGGGACGTCTTCCAGCGACTGGCCGGCCTGAAGCGCGTCCTCTTCCTCGACAGCGCCCTGTCCCATCCCACTCTCGGCCGCTACTCCTTCCTGACTGCCGACCCGTTCGAGTGGCTCTGGGCACGCGGCCGCCGTGTCGTCGTCTCCGGCGAACGCGCACCCCGTGAAGCCGCCGACCCCTTTGCTGTCCTCGCGGAGCGCCTCGCTCGCCACCGCACCGAGTTGTTGCCCGACCTGCCGCCGTTTCAGGGAGGTGCCGCGGGGCTGTTCGGCTATGACCTCTGCCATCACCTGGAACGGCTGCCGCGGCCGCGCTTCGACGACTTCGGCGTCCCCGATCTCGCCGTTGGGTTCTATGACTGGGTCGTCGCCTTCGACCACGCTGCGGGCCGTGCCTGGTTGATCTCGACCGGCCTGCCCGAGACCACCCCGCGCCGCCGACGCCAGCGCGCCGCTCGCCGCCTCGCTGACATCAAGGGCCGACTGCAGGGCGCTCCCGAGCCGATCCGGTGGGCGCCGACTCCGCCGCTGCGACTGCTGGCGCCGCAGTGGGGAATACCGGGACTCGACACGCTCACGAGCAACTTTGACCGCGGCGGTTACCTCGATACCATCCGTCGCGCCGTCGAGTACGTCCATGCCGGCGACTGCTTTCAGGTCAATATCGCCCAGCGCTTGCTGTCCCCGGCGGTCCTGTCCCCGGTGGAGATCTATCGCCGTCTGCGCGAACGCAACGCCGCTCCCTTCGCGGGGTATTTCGACCTTGGCGACTTCGTTCTCGCCAGCGCCTCGCCGGAGCGCTTCCTGCGTCTGACGCCCGGCGAGAACGGCGTCGCGGACGAGGTCGAGACACGGCCGATCAAGGGCACGCGCCCGCGCGGCGCCACCTCCGCCGAGGATCAGGCCCGCGCCGCCGAACTGCTCGCCAGCGCCAAGGACCGGGCGGAAAACGTCATGATCGTTGACCTGATGCGCAACGATCTGGGTCGCGTTTGTCGTTACGGCTCCGTGCGCGTGCCGGCGGTGTGCCGGCTGGAGACGTATCGCTACGTCCATCACCTCGTTTCGGAGGTGCGCGGCCGGCTGCGCGAGGGACTGGGGGCGATCGACCTGCTGCGAGCCGCGTTCCCCGGCGGCTCGGTGACGGGAGCGCCGAAGGTGCGGGCGATGGAGATCATCGCCGAACTGGAGCCGACGGCGCGCGGCCCGTACTGCGGCAATTTGGGGTACATCGGTTTCGACGGCGTCATGGATACGAACATCCTGATTCGCACGTTTACGATCGGGCGAGGGTGGATACAGTTTCCGGTGGGGGGCGGCATCGTCGCGGACTCGGTGCCCGAGCGCGAGTACGAGGAGACCTGGCACAAAGCCGAGGGCATGCTGCGGGCGCTGCGTTGACGGATCCCGCTTGCGGGTTAGCAGACAGCGCTAACCCGCAAGCGGGAAGCAATAAGCGATACAAATGATCCTCGAAGGCATCGTTACCACGATCTCCTCCTCCGGGGCGCTCAACGTCGCCCCGATGGGGCCGCGCGTCGATGCCCGCATGGAGCGTTTCCTGCTGCGCCCTTACCGCACCGCCCAGACCTATCGCAACCTCAAGGAACACGGCGAGGGCGTGTTGCACGTGACCGACGACGTTTTGCTCCTGGCCCGCGCCGCCCTTGGCAGCGTCGAGCCGCCTGTCTTCGCCGCCGAGCGCATTCGCGGTTTCGTCCTGCGCGATGCTTGCCGCTACTACGAGTTCCGCGTTGCGACGATTGACGAGCGCGAGGAGCGCCTACGCATCGACGTGGAGGTGGTCCACTGCGGCCGGCTGCGCGACTTCTTCGGTTTCAACCGGGCCAAGCACGCTGTCGTCGAGGCGGCCATCCTCGCCACGCGCACGGATTTCCTGCCT
>DASPXY010000324.1:0-3428 GCA_035637055.1 Gemmataceae bacterium
ACTCGAGGCGCGACAAGGCGAGCAGGAGGCGACGGAAGCGCAAGCGGTCCTGAAGTCGCGCGCCGACGAAGTATTTCGCGACCCCGATAGCCCGGTCGGAGGAAATCCGGACGGCGATGTCACGCTTGTCGAATTCTTCGACTACAACTGTCCCTATTGCCGGCAGGTGGCGCCATTGATGCTCGAGGCGGAGGCGGCCGATCCGAAGCTGCGCCTTGTCTTCAAGGAATTCCCGATCCTCGGCGCGAACTCGACGTTTGCAGCCAAGATAGCCCTGGCGGCACACAAGCAGGGCAAATACCTCGCCTTGCACCACGCGCTGATGAAGGTCCGCGGTACCGTCGACGAGGCCAAGGTGCTCGAAGCAGCCACGGCGGCGGGGCTCGATGTCGACCGCTTGAAAGCCGAAGCAGAGGCCCCGGCGATCCAGGCGATGCTGGAGCGGAACCTCGATCTCGCCCGCGCGCTCCGGATCAATGGAACGCCGGGATTTGCCATCGGCGACAAGGTGTTTACCGGAGCCACGGATCTGAAAGGACTGCAAGCCCTGATCGGCGAGGCGAGAAATGGCCAATGAAAAAGTCATTACATGGAGGGGCAGCGCTAGCGTATGACCGAAATTTCGCATGCCGCTCTGATCGCCACATTCGCAGCAGGAACCATCTCGTTTCTCTCACCCTGCGTGCTACCGCTCGTTCCGGGCTACATCTCGTATATAGCCGGTCAGGCGATTGCGAGCGGAACGACGCCGAGAACCGCAATGCTGCGGGCTCGGACGATCGCGCTGAGTCTTTGCTTCGTCCTAGGCTTCTCGACGATCTTCGTGATCCTCGGAGCAAGCGCAACGGCTCTCGGCCAACTCCTCATTTCATACCGATACGAGTTGAACTTGGTCGGCGGAAGCATCGTGATCATCTTCGGCCTCTTCACGATCGGTTTGCTGCGCCCTGCGTGGCTGCTGCGCGACCTTCGCATCCACACCGCACCTGCCCGTGGGCAACCGATGGCCGCCTACCTCCTCGGCATGGCATTTGCGTTCGGCTGGACTCCGTGCATCGGCCCTGTGCTCGGGTCGATACTCACTGTCAGCGCGGCTTCAGCAACGGTCGCGAAAGGAGTAGCGTTCCTGGCCGTTTATTCAGCCGGTCTCGGCGTGCCGTTTATGATCACGGCCGCTTTCACAGATGGTCTTTTGGCGAGGCTGAACTCGATCGGCCGGATCGGCCGCATTCCGCAGATGCTCACGGGTGCCGTGATGGTCGTGATCGGTGCTGCGATGATAACCGGACATCTCCCGAGCCTTTCATATTGGCTGCTCGATGCAATACCCATTCTTCGAAGCATCGGGTGAGAGCAGGGCTGCCGGCCGTGTTATTAACCTGTCCGGTCACGCGGTGCCCAAGCGAGGCTGAGGCAGCGGTGGCCAAGATTCATGTTCAGGGCAACGAGGTAGCGGGCACCATTATGCAAGCAAGCTCCGGCACGTCGCCTTCATGGCTGCGCGGCCTGCGCGTCTATCTCGGCACAATGGCGGTCGGAAATCTCGCGTGGGAAACGCTGCAGCTTCCGCTCTACACGATCTGGGGTACGGGCAGCGTGCGGGAGCAGGCCTTTGCGGTGGTGCATTGCACGGCCGGCGATCTTCTGATCGCGTTGAGCGCACTGACGCTTGCCCTCCTCATGGCCAGGGATCATCGCTGGCCAAAGGACCGCTTCTGGCCGGTTGCCGGCCTCACGATCAGTTTTGGTCTCGGGTATGCCGTCTTCAGCGAGTGGCTGAACGTCGACGTACGTGCCTCATGGGCCTATTCCGAATGGATGCCGGTGATCCCGCTGTTTGGTTTTCGCATCGGTCTGTCGCCGTTGCTGCAGTGGATCGTCGTGCCTGCCGCGGCTTTCAGGATCACGAGAGGGGTGACAGCGAAGCAGAACAATGGAGACCAGCCATGAAACGTCTCTACGATATCGCAATCGCGGCACTCGTCTTGACCGCGCTGTCAGCCCCAACAGCGGCGCAGACCGGCGACGCCGCGCGCGGCGAGCGCGTGTATCGAAGCTGCGTGGCCTGCCACTCGCTGGAGCCCAACCGGAACATGACCGGGCCGAGCCTCGCGGAGGTCTGGAACCGGAAAGCCGGGGGCCTGCCGAGCTTCCCGCGCTACTCGGCCGCGCTCAAATCGGCCGGTCTCATCTGGAACGACGCCACGCTCGACGAATGGCTCAAGGACCCGCAGCACTTCATTCCGGGAAACACGATGACTTTCCCGGGCATCAGGAATGCGCAGCAACGCGCCGACCTGCTCGCGTTCCTCAAGGACGCGACCCAGCCCGGCCGCGCACCCAAGGCCGCGCAAGGCGGCAATGCGATGGGCGGCATGATGGGGATGATGGGCGGCGGCGCGGTGCCGAATCTCAAGACGCTCGATCCGGAGGATCGCGTGCGGTCGATCAATCATTGCGGGGACACCTACAAGGTCACCACCGCGGACGGCAAAATTCGCGATTTCTGGGAACGGAATTTGCGCTTCAAGACCGACGTCAGCGGCGACGGCCCGCAGAAGGGCGCGCCAGCAATCGTCCCCGCCGGAATGATGGGCGACCGCGCCGACGTGATCTTCGCCTCGCCCGAGGAGATCAGCGGGTTCATCTCGCAGGCGTGCTGAGCACCCGGCCTCCTGGGAAGCGCCTAATCTTACTGCGTCAGAAACGCGCTCGCGAGACGGGCTTGCGCTTCTTGTGCTAGCCGCAAGTGCGGCGTCCATTGATGTGCCCTCTCCCCTTGCGGGAGAGGGCCGCTCGGTGTTGCAGCATCCACTGATGGGTGAGGGGTTCGCTTCGCAAGAAGGCTTCCTGCGAAGAGACCCCCTCACCCATCATGACTCGCTCGAACAGCGGAGCAGCCCTCTCCCGCAAGGGGCTTCGGCGTTCGCGCGTTTGATTCGGTGATCGGCACTTTTCGCACTCCTTGTCAAGAATCCTGGCGGAAAGATTTTGCAGTTCCGGAGGATTTCGCTGCTGTGATTCACTGTCGCCGGAGCGATAGCCAGGAGGCAGTGATGGATCGTGATGAAGCGTTCCGCATCGGGTTTTTTGGCGATGTGCGTCGGGAAGAGGCTGGAGCAACTTTGTTTGAGCGGGTGGTGGCGACGGGCTCTTTGGTTTTGCGCGAGGCTGGAGGCGATCGGGCGGGCGAGCTGTCGGCCCATCGTTTTCTGGGGTCGGCGCATGTGACGCCCGAGGAGATTCTCAAGACCGCCGGGAAACGAACGGCATTGGCCTGTGCCGGACGGCGGATCGTGGCAGCGCAGGACACCACCGAGATCAACTTCAGCGGCCGACATGGCGGGCGGGACGGCCTCGGACCGGCGGGCGACGGGAAGACGCCGGGGTTTTTCTGCCATGCGATGGTGGCGGTCGATGCCGATGAC